>NC_007503.1:2115000-2401520 GCF_000012865.1 Carboxydothermus hydrogenoformans Z-2901
AGATATTTTCTACCACTTAATCCACCGCCTTTGCTGTAAGCTTTTTAACTTCCTCGGCATTAAGCCAGCAGCTAACCCGGTGACCAGGAGAAACTTCAGTTTCCGGTGGTTCGTACATAGCACAGATTTTCATGGCATGTTCGCAGCGAGGCCAAAATGCACAACCTTTAGGCGGATTTATTAAATCCGGCGGCCGACCGGTAATGGGAACCAATGGAACTGACCGGTCTTGGTCTAAACGCGGAACCGATTTTAAAAGTCCCCAGGTATAGGGATGTTTCGCATTGTAAAAAATTTCTTCGGTATTTCCTTCTTCCACCACTTTTCCGGCATACATAACCACAACTCGCTCGGAAAATCCAGCTACAACACCCAAATCGTGGGTTATGATAATAACCGACATATGCAGTTTATTTTGCAGCTCTTTTAAAAGCTCCAAAATCTGGGCCTGAATGGTAACATCTAAAGCTGTAGTAGGCTCGTCCGCGATTAAAAGCTGTGGGTTGCAGGCAAGGGCTATGGCAATTAAAACCCTCTGGCGCATCCCACCGGAAAACTCATGGGGATATTGCTTTAACCTCTTTTCCGGCTGGTTAATTCCTACCATCTTTAATAGTTCAATCATCCGCTCTTTTGCTGCTTCACCTTTTAATCCCTGGTGAACCCGCAGTACCTCACCCAGTTGGGTTCCAATGGTTAAAGTGGGATTTAAGGAAGTCATGGGGTCTTGCGAGACCATTCCAATCTCTTTACCCCGTATTTTCGCCATCTGTTCCTGGGTTTTGGGGACCAAGTCCTCCCCGTTAAAAAGGATTTGCCCGCTGACAATTTTCCCCGGAGGTGTAGGGATTAACTTCATTATCGTGTGGGCTGTAACAGATTTGCCACACCCCGATTCCCCGACGATGGCAACAACTTCACCTTTTTTGACACTAAAGGTTACACCGCGGACAGCTTGGACATCGCCGGCAAAAGTTTTAAAGTTTACCCTGAGGTCTTTTACTTCTAAAATGTTTGCCACTTTAAAACCTCCTATCTTCTGGCCCGCGGGTCTAAGGCATCTCTTAACCCGTCACCAACAAAGTTAAAAGCCAGCATGGTTATACTGATAAAGAACGCCGGGAAAAATAATTGCCACGGATAAACTTGAATTGATTCAAGCCCTTCGCTTGCTAAGCTACCCCAACTTGCCATTGGGGCTGAAACCCCTAACCCTAAAAAACTCAACCAGGCTTCAGTAAAAATAGCTTCTGGAATCATTAAGGTCATGGCAACAATAATCGGACCCATTGTATTCGGAATTATGTGTCTAACTAAAATTCGAAGCGGGCTTGCTCCTAACACCTTCGCTGCAAGAACAAATTCTTGTTCTTTTAAAGATAGAACTTGTCCTCTTACTATTCTCGCCATATTTAGCCAGTAAACAGCTCCTAACGCTACAAATATTGTTTTTAATCCTGGCCCAAGCACAACCATCAGTAAAATTACATAAAGCAAGAAGGGTATACTCGAAAGGATTTCAACTATCCTCATCATTACTTCATCTAATTTTCCTCCAAAGTATCCTGAAATACCACCATACAATACCCCAATAACAAAACAAATTATGGTAGTAATAACGCCAATTGTTAAGGATATCCTTGCACCATACCATATTCTCGTAAACAAATCTCGTCCCAAATAATCAGTACCAAAATAATAATTGCTGTTTGGAGGTTGATTTGCATCAATTACACTTTGTTCATAATAGGTATGACCAGAAATACTAGGACCAATAATCGCCATAATTATAAGTAACATTATTATTGTAAGACCTAATACCGCAAGTTTATTTTTCCTAAAACTTCTTACAACATCTTGCCAGTAAGTAGTTTTTGGTCTTGTTATTGCTTCAGCATTTTTTTCTTCTGTTCTTATCTTTTCTACCATTTCTTTTGTTATATCCATTTTTCTTACTCTCCTTTGCCTAACTTAATTCTAGGATCAATAAAGCCATAAGATATATCAACTAATAAATTCATAAATATTAATAATACACTGTAAAAAATCGTAAGACCCATAATTACCGTGTAATCCCGATTCGTAATACTTGTAACAAAATCTCTACCTAATCCGGGGATAACAAATATTTTTTCAATAACAAAGCTTCCGGTAAAAATACCCGCAGCCATTGGTCCTAAATATGTTACAACAGGTAAAATAGCATTTTTCAGGGCATGTTTAAATATCACTGTTTTTTCACTTAAACCTTTTGCCCTTGCAGTTTTTATATAATCTTTTTCTAACTCTTCCAGTAGATTCGCCCGCACCATTCTAGTAATAAAAGCCATTGGTAAAAAGGCAAGTGAAATAGACGGAAGTATAGCATTTGCCGGTGTTTCCCATAATGCTGCTGGTAAAAGATTCAATTTAAGAGCAAAAATATACATTAATAACGTAGCTAGAATAAAACTTGGAACTGAAAAACCAATAGTAGCTATTATAACACTTATATAATCCAAAATACTATTTTTTTTCAATGCTGAAATTATGCCCAAAAGCACTCCAAATGTAACTGCAATTAATAATGCAATAAACCCTAAAGACGCCGAAACCGGAAAACCATCTTTAATTATTTCATTAACCGTTCTACCTTCATATTTTATCGAAACCCCAAGATCACCTTTTAGTAAATTGAGCATATAATATTCATACTGTTTTAATAATGGTTGATCTAAATGATATTTTGCCATTAAATTTTTCTCAACCTCTGGTGGGAGTTTTTTTGCATCCGTAAAAGGTCCTCCAGGTATGGAATGCATTAAAAAAAACGTAATTGTTGCAATCAACCAAACTGCAATAATTCCACTAAAAATTCTTTGTCTTATTATCGCAAACAAATTAAACACTCCTTTAAAAACAATAGTAGTTTTATATTCAAGTAGTCTATCATAAAATCGAGGTATGTGTTAATAACACATACCTCGATTCTTTAAAATTCTACTCTATATAAGCATTTTTAAGATCAACCAAACTTGTAGGCAATACTAATACGCCCTTAACTTTATCTTTAATTTGAATATGAATATCTCTGAATGTGAGGGGTATTATAGGTGCATCGTTTATTAAAATACTTTCTGCTTCATGTAATGCTTTAAAGTGCTCCTCAAAACTTTTTGCGTTAATCGCTTCTCTAATTTTTGCATCATAGTTTTTATTATCATAGCCCGGTGTATTGTTGCCATTACCTGTCATGAACATATCAAGGAAAGTCATAGGGTTTACATAATCTGCCGCCCAAGCATAAGCAACAATATGATACGGCGATTTAACAAAATTTGGATTTGAGAGATACTTTCCAGCTAAAACCTTCCATTACATAACTTCCAGTTTAGTAGAAATATTTAAATTCTTTCTCCATTGTTCTTGGAGATATTGAGCAATTTTTTTACTAGTTTCCCGATCTGCAGTTAAATAACGAAGTTCTGGGAATCCTTTACCATCAGGATATCCTGCTTCTGCAAGTAATTTCTTTGCTTCTTCTACATTATACTCAATTAAACTGCCACCTTTTTCTCTAAAGTCTTTGCCATCCGGTTCCTTAATCCCAAACGGAACAAAAGCATATGCCGCCTTTTGTCGTGGTAAAATCTTCGTTAAGCCCTCTCTATCAATAGCCATTGCTAAAGCTTTTCTAACTTTTGGATTATTTAATGGAGCTAGTTTGGTATTTAAAGCGGCGAAGTTTGTATTTAAACCAGAAATTTCTTTGGCCTTTCCTTGAGACATATACTGTTCTAAAAGAGCTGGTGGAATTAAGTCTACAGTTAAATCCAATTTACCTTGTTCAAAAAGAGTTGTTGCAGTTTGCTGGTCAGATACAAAATTAAATTCTACTTGTTCAAGTTTAACATTTTTAGCATCCCAATAATTGGGGTTTTTAACCAGTACCACTTTTTCCTTCGGCTTATACTCCTTATACATAAAAGGACCATTACAAATAATATTTAAATTATCCTTTACAAGAAAATCCGGATTCTCTTTTACCGTTTTTTCATTGATAGGTACCAATTGGGGCATAGTCACAATACTCAAAAAGTTTAAAGAGGGAGATACAAGTTTAACTTTAATCGTCTTATCATTTACCACTGTAATACCAACTGCATCTGCTTTAGCCTTTCCACTATTAAACTCTTTTGCTCCTTTTATTGGTGCTGAATCAGTTAATAGATAAGCATATGGTGCAGCTGTCTTGGGATCTAATAGTCTTAGCCATGAAAATTTTACATCCTTAGCTGTTACCGGGGTACCATCAGACCATTTTGCATCTCTCAAATAAAAAGTATATTCTGTTCCATCAGGAGACACTTCCCATTTTTCTGCTAACGCAGGAACAATTTTACCATTAGCATCAAACTTCACGAGAGTTTCAAAAGTTTGGTTAACTACATCCGCAGCATATAAATCTGACATTTTGTTAGGGTCTAATGTTGAGCCCTCATCACCTACTGCCAAAACTAATTTTTGTTCTGGCTTCTCCCCGGTTTTGTTCTCCTCGGTCTTCTTCGCGCAGCCGGTAAAGACCAAAGAGAAACTCAACACTACCGCTAAAAGCGCCAGTAAACCGTTTCTTTTTCTCAATGCACACAACCTCCTTTAAATTTTTAATATTTTGCCCCCAGGTAACAGTATTAATAGTTCGACAGGCTCTCGTACTTTCCTGCCGAAATTTTGTGTATACAAAATATTTTATTCATAATATACTCTATATTTTCAAAATTTTCAATATTAATACAAAAAGCAAATTTCCCCTCTGCCCCCTTTTAATCCCGGGGACGCATCAAAGGGAATAAAATAACATCCCGAATCGAAGCTTGGTCAGTTAAAAGCATAACCAAACGGTCAATACCGATTCCCAGTCCTCCGGCAGGCGGCATTCCGTACTCTAAAGCAGTGATATAATCTTCATCCATCATGTGCGCTTCTTCATTTCCTTTTGCCCGAGCTTCTAACTGTTTTAAAAAGCGTTCTTTTTGATCAATGGGGTCGTTTAGTTCGGAAAAAGCATTGGCCATTTCCCGCCCATAGATAAACAGCTCAAACCGGTAAGTTAAATCAGGATTTTCCTTCTGGCGTTTAGCCAAAGGTGATACTTCTACTGGATAATCAATCACAAAAGTCGGATTAATAAGGGTAGGTTCCACCTTTTCCTCAAAAACTGCTGTAATGATTTCACCCCAGCCCATGCCTTCTTCCACCGGAACTCCCAGCTCTTTGGCCTTAGCATAGGCTTGAACCGGGTCTTTAACACCGGCAAAATCCACTCCGGTAGCTTCTTCAATTGCCTTTAACATGGGAATCCGCTTCCAGGGTCTATGTAAATTAATTGGTGTCCCCTGGTAAGTTATCTCTAAGGTTCCCAGTACCTTTTCAGCAACATGGGTTATTAATTCTTCGGTGATATCCATCATATCATGGTAGTCGGCATAGGCCTGATATAATTCTAACATTGTAAACTCGGGATTATGTTTGGTAGAAATACCTTCATTTCTAAAGTTTCTGTTAATCTCATAAACCTTCTCAAAGCCACCAACCAAAAGGCGCTTTAAATACAATTCCGGGGCAATACGTAAGTATAACTTCATATCTAAGGCATTGTGGTGGGTAATAAACGGCCTTGCCGCTGCCCCTCCGGCAATAGGATGCATCATTGGGGTTTCCACTTCTAAGAAACCTTTCTGGTCCAAAAACTCCCGAATAGTCTTGACAATACGGCTTCTTAAGATAAATGTTTCCCGGACTTCAGGGTTGACAATTAAATCAACGTAGCGTTGCCGGTAGCGAAGTTCCACATCGGTAAGCCCATGCCACTTTTCCGGGAGTGGTCTTAAGGATTTGGCTAATATTTCAAAACTGGAGAGCCAGACGGTGATTTCACCCTTTTGAGTTTTAAAAACATGGCCGGTAACGCCAATGATATCACCTATATCCAGTTTTTCAAATAATTTATAAGCATCGATACCTAATTCGTTCTGTCGGGCATAAATTTGAATTTTACCGGACATATCCTGGATATGAGCAAAAGAAGCTTTCCCGTGGCCCCTTTTAGCCATAATGCGCCCGGCTATTTTCACCGTTTTATCAACCAATTGTTCAAAGTTATCGAGAATTTCTTTAGCAGTATGGGTTCGCTCAAACTTGCCGCCGTACGGTTCAATACCCATTTTCCGTAACTCAGAAAGTTTTTCTAACCGCACTTTAACAAGTTCGTTTAGTTCCTGGTGCTCCAACTTGGCTCCCCCTTATTCTAAAATATCGACTATCTCGTATTTTAAAGTACCCGCAGGTACTTTCACCTCTACCACAGTTCCTTTTTTCTTTCCTAAAATAGCACTCCCAACGGGCGATTCGTTGGAAATTTTATTGGCTGAAGGATCAGCTTCCGCCGACCCTACAAGATAATACTCTTCTACCACTCCATATTCGAGGTCTTTTAAAACCACTTTTGAGCCCAAGGTAACCACATCTTTTTGCTGGTCATTTTCAATAATTTTAGCATTCCTTAACATTTTTTCTAAAGTAATTATCCGTCCTTCGATAAAAGCCTGCGCATTTTTGGCATCTTCGTATTCGGAGTTTTCACTTATATCCCCAAATTCTATTGCCTGCTTAATCCTTTCGGCCACTTCCCGCCGTTTAACCGATTTCAACTCTTCTAATTCCTGTTCTAATTTTTTAAGCCCCTCTCGGGTTAAGATAACCTCTTTTTCCTTCATATTTCTCTCTCCTTCAAGCTTAATAACTTCCATAAATTATACCGAAAGCACTGCTGGTAACAGCAGTGCTTCATTTCTTTAAACGCAGTTTATTATAAAAGAGGAACTAAAGCTTGTCAAGAAATTTTAAGTAGCAAAAACAGACTTTTTCAGAGCATTTTTTCTAATTTTTTCTATTTCTTCGGAAGATATTGCTCTCTCAAAGCTTCTAAAGCCTCCAACCTTAAAACCATGTTTCTGAGCCAACCTGCTTATTTCTTCCACCTTTTCTAATTCCATGTCCCGCCCCAAAGAAAAGTTTTCAAAGCGCCCCTCTAAAGTTAAAATCATCGTCTCCGCCATACAGGCATAAGAAGTTTTGGGAGGAAAACCAAAGTTTAAGTTAAACTCCACATCTCCCGGAACTTCCACCACTCCACCCTCAATAACTAAAACATCATCCCGCAGCTTGGCTACCTCCTTCGAAACATCCCGGGGGCGTGAA
Source organism: Carboxydothermus hydrogenoformans Z-2901 (assembly GCF_000012865.1). Lineage (GTDB taxonomy): Bacteria > Bacillota > Z-2901 > Carboxydothermales > Carboxydothermaceae > Carboxydothermus > Carboxydothermus hydrogenoformans. Next base: position 2,122,240 of record NC_007503.1, read on the forward strand.
ACATCGCATACCACCGCTCCCGGTTTTAAATCTTCGGGCTCGATAATAGTATCCACCGAACTTGTAACGGTTATTACTATGTCTGCTTCCTTTAAACTTTTTTTCACATTATCGGTAATGGCAACCGCCAACCCCGATTCTTTTAAAATTAGGTCCGCCACCGGCTCAAGCTTCGCAAGGTTTCGTCCTACTAAAGTAAGATTTTTTACCTCCTTTGCCATAAAACGCGCTGCTACTTTGCCTATGGAACCGGCCGCTCCTATTACCACCACATTGGCCTTTTTTAAATCGTGTCCCATAATCGCCGCAGCTTTTTTAGTTCCTTCCAGAGCAGTCGCAACGGTGTAACTGTTTCCGGTAGTCACCGCAATATTGAGGTTTTTCGCCACAGTAATCCCTGCATCACCCACTACCGAAGTAAAAGCTCCAAGGCCAACAATTTTGGCCCCTAACTTTTCCGCAACTTTTCCCGCTTCAATTATTTTCCCCAGAACAAACTCTTCGGGTAATTCAACCATCTGCCGGGTAGTTAGCGGACAGGTGATAAAATAACCTTCCACTTCATTATATGGTGATTTCACCCCGGTTATGTGGGAAGCTTTAAAGGCCGGCAGTTTTTTTAAGCCCCATTCAATTAGCCGATCCGGAAGATATTTGGCAAAGCCAAACTTTTTGGCTACATCCTTGGCTTCTAAAGGATGTATGATAAAAGCAAATTTGTCCACCTTTACTTACCTCCCCGCACCGATTTAATTGCTTCCCTTAAAACCTCTGGATCAAGATAAACATCTTCTTCAATGGGCGTATGCCCAATAGTAATCCCAATCACTTCCCGGTCAACAATCGCCTGGGCTACCTTTACTCGCATATCCGAACCAATCATGATCACCGTATCAAACTGCTGCGCCGCCGCAATTAATTCCATTAAAAGGTTTACCAGCTCCGCCGCACTCTTCCCCTCAATAAATTCCCAGCGTTCTTTATCGGTCATCAATAAGGTAAAATCTACCCCTTCTTCTTCACAAACCTTTTTGAGCTCCTCTACATTTTTAAGGGGGAAGCCAAAGACGGCAATTTTTGTACCCTTGCGTATTTCTCCAATCCCTTCCAATCTTGAAATAAATGTCCGCTCTAACCCCAGAATATTGGCTGTTTCCTGCTGGGAATAACCCTGCGAGCGCAGCCTTAAAATTTCATCCACCATCCGGTCAATCTTATCCCTGGAAATAACTTTATCCCCAATTCTAACAATTTTCATAACCGCTACCCCTTAAAAACTATCTCATAAAAAAAGAAAAATATGTACACAATTTTGTGTACATATTTTAACACTTTTATTCTGTCAATGCAACCATTTTAATTTTTCTCCATCATTAAAAGTGCTTCTCTTACTTCCTCTGGAGTTTTCGCCCGGTTTAATATTTCCCTTAACCTAGAAGCACCGGGAAGACCTTTAAAATACCAGCCCCCGTGCTTTCTCATTTCCCGCACTGCTATGTACTCGCCTTTAAATTTTAAAAGATACTCAAAATGCCTTAAAGCAACTTCCGCCTTTTCTTGGGGCGAAGGCTTGGGTAAAATTTCTCCCCGTTCAAGATAAAAAACGATCTGCTGAATAAGCCAGGGATTGCCCATAACCGCCCGCCCTATCATCACAAAATCTACTCCAGTAAGTTCTAACATTTCCTTTGCCTTCTGAGGAGAATCCACATCCCCATTCCCCGCAACTTTTACTTTTACCGCCTGCTTAACCCGGCGAATTATCTCCCAGTCCGCCTTTCCCGAATAGAATTGTTCCCGGGTGCGTCCGTGAACCGTAATCAGATCAGCCCCTGCCGCTTCCATTCTTTGGGCAAATTCAATGGCATTTACAGTATTATCATCAAACCCCTTTCTTATTTTTACCGACACCGGAACGGAAACGGCATTTTTTACCGCCATAACAATCTTTTCCGCCAATTCTGGCTTTAACATTAAAGCCGCACCTTCACCGTTCTTCACAATTTTGGGAGCAGGGCAACCCATGTTGATGTCAATCATGCTGGCCCCAGCTTCCTCAACTATACGGGCCGCTTCCGCCATTTTTTCCGGTGAACTACCAAAAATCTGGACTGCCACCGGCATTGCTTCCCCTTGTAAATCAATCATCTGCCGGGTTTTAGAGTTTCCGTGCAGCAAAGCTAAGTCGTTAATCATTTCGGTAACGGTAAGGCCTGCACCAAAACTTTGGCAAATAAGCCGAAAAGCTTTATCGGTAACTCCCGCCATTGGTGCTACAATCACCGGGTTTTTAAGCTTAATTTCCCGCCTGGTTGCGCTCATAAATAAGTCTAATACCCTCCAGTGTTAAGTTCTGATCTACCTTCTCTATTTGCCGGGAATCGGTTGCAATAAGTTCAGCCAAGCCACCGGTAGCAATAACTTTTGCCGCTCCGCCCAGTTCTTTTTTCATCCGGGCACAAATCTCATCCACCTGGCCGATAAAACCGTAAATTATGCCGGCCTGCATCGCCGAAACGGTATTTTTACCGATTACGCTCAACGGTTTTACAAGCTCAATCCGCGGCAGTTTAGAAGCCCGAGCAAAGAGCGCCTCGGTAGAAATTCCTATCCCCGGGCTAATAGCACCGCCAATATACTCACCTTTATCATTAATAGCATCAAAAGTAGTAGCAGTTCCAAAATCAACTACGATTAATGGGCCACCGTAAATATGATAACCCGCCACCGCATTTACTATCCTATCCGCCCCTACTTCCCGGGGATTTTCAAACTTAATTTTTAACCCGGTTCTCACTCCGGGACCTATTACTAAAGGCTTAACTTTAAAATAGTTATAACACAGCTGCTCAAAAATGGGAGTTAACGGCGGTACCACAGAAGCAATTCCAATTCCCTCAATATCTTTAAAGCTAAGGTTTATAAAAGAAAAGAAATTATGTATTAAAACCGCATATTCATCAACGGTCTTGTTTCTATCCGCTGCCATTCTCCAGGTTTTGATAAGTTTCCCCTTATCGTAAATCCCTAAAACTATATTGGTATTACCAATATCAATTGCTAAGAACATGCTCCCCCTCTTTTCTTCTTAAGCTTATTTCTCCTGCCGCAAACCGTTTAACGGTATTTCCATCGTTTATTATTAAACTTCCGTCTTCTCCAAGGTCGTGGAGTACCCCTATATATTCCCGGTCGCCGGTAATTATCATCACTTCTTCCCCTAAAAAAGCCAGTCGCTTTTTATATTCCGTCAAACTTTGGGCAAATTCTCCCTTTTTAAACTCCTCATACAGTTTCTCAAATCTTTCTAAAAACATAGCTAATAAGCTTTGCCGGGAAACTCCCGGCAGATGTTCTTTCAAGGCAGTAGCGGGATAGGCAAAGCTACTTTTTACCTCTTCATCTAAAGGTTCGATATTTATACCTATGCCCACCACCGCATAAATTGTTCTCTCCGCTTCCGCAGCTATTTCGGTAAGTATACCGGCAACCTTCTGCCCATTAATTAAAAGGTCATTGGGCCATTTAATTTGCACATTAACCCCCAGATTTTCTAAGGCTTGAGCAAGGGCTAAGCCAGCTAACAGCGTTAACCTGGGAAGCTCCACAGGAGGTAAGCTGGGATAAAGGACCAAACTAAAATACAATCCCTGTCCCGGAGGCGAATTCCAGCTGCGCCCAAGCCTGCCGCGGCCAGCGGTCTGACCGTTAGCCGACACCAAAAAGCCTTCAGGAACCTTATTGGCGGCCAGCTCCTTGGCCCGGTCGTTTGTTGAACCTATTAAATCGTGATATTCCCCGGTATGCCCCAAATAGCGGGTTTTAAGGAACGGTTTTAATAAATAATACGCCGGTATGTCAGGATAACGCTCCAGCTTGTAACCCTTCCTGGGATGGGCGGTTATCTCATACCCTTCCCGTTTAAGCTCCTTGATATGCTTCCAGATAGCCGTCCTTGTCACTCCAAGTTTTTGAGAAATTTCTTCACCGGATACATAATCCTGACTTTTAACTAACATGGAGATAATTTCCTCTTTCATTGGCCGGTCTCCTTTAAACTTTTTAAATCAAGGCTTATATCCAAAGCTTTGACCGAATGAGTAAGGGTTCCCAGAGAAATTACGTCAATTCCCGCCCGGGCATACTCCAAAATATTTTCTTCATTTATTCCTCCGGAAGCTTCCAATAAAACTTTATCTCCGGCAATTTTCCTTGCTTCTTTTACCCTTTGGGGAGACATGTTGTCAAGCATTACTATATCCGCTCCCGCCGCAATAGCTTCTTTTAAACCTTCAAGGCTTTCCACTTCTATTTCTATTTTTAACGTATGGGGAGCATACTTCCGCGCTCTTTTAATCGCTTCTTCTATTCCTCCCGCAGCCTTAATATGATTATCTTTTAATAAAATCCCATCACTCAAGTTAAACCGGTGGTTATGGCCTCCACCCACCCGCACGGCATATTTAGAAAGCCAGCGAAGACCGGGAACGGTTTTCCGGGTATCCACTACCCTAACCGGGTAATCCTTCACCTTGTTAATGATCCGGCGGGTTTTGGTAGCAATTCCCGATAAAAACTGCAGGTAATTTAAAGCTACCCGTTCACCCATTAAAATTACCGCCGCCGGGCCATAAATTTTGGCAATAACCTGTCCCGAAGCAACTTCTTCCCCATCTTTTACCATATACTCAACGCGCACGTTGCCCGAAAGAACCCGGTAAATTTCCTCCAGCACAAAAAGCCCGGCAACCACCCCGGGCTCTTTGACCTTTACAAATCCCACAGTATGCTCATCACCAACCGCAATCGCTTCAGTAGTAATATCTCCCATTCCGATATCTTCCTCAAGAGCAAGGCGGATATGTTCCCGTACGTAAAAAGGTAGCACCTTATCACCTCGATAAAACAATGTGTTTCTGCCAGAGAAAATCATCCCTTTGGGGATAATCGGAACGAAAATGCGCTCCCCGGCTTTCCTCCCGGATTAAAGCAGCCAGAGCAATTAAAATAGCTGTTTGGTATAAATTTGCAGCCACCGCTTCTTCAATATTTTTCACCGGATAAGAAAGTTTGAGTTTACGTAAATTTTCCAATAGCACCCTTAATCCCTGTCCGTTACGAATAATTCCGGCATTCTCCCACATCAAATCTTTAATCTGGGCAATAGCTTCCCTGGCTCCAATACCTTCCCTATTTTCCCCCTGGTAAATTGAGATCTCCGGATAATTAATCCGGGTAGATTTTAAAATATTTTTCGTTCGTTCAACTATCCGGTAACCAAAAACCAGCCCATCTAAAAGGGAATTGGAAGCCAGACGGTTAGCTCCGTGTACCCCCTGGCACGCTACTTCACCGCAGGCATAAAGCCGGGCTAAATCCGTTTCCCCCCAAATGTTGGTCCTCACCCCACCCATAAAGTAATGGGCAGCCGGTAAAACCGGTATCAAATCTTTTCTGGGGTCTAAACCGTTTTCCTTTAAAGTTTTTACTATTCGCGGTATTCCGGCCAATTGTTCGTCGGTAAAGCTTCTGATATCCAAATATACCTGGCCTTTTTGCGCCTGGTCCCAAATGGCCCGGGCCACCACATCCCGCGGTGCAAGGTCAGCAAGCTCATGGTAGTTTTTCATGAAATACTCGCCGGCAGCGTTTACCAGCCTTGCCCCTTCCCCGCGCACCGCTTCACTGATCAGAAACTTCTGCCGTCCGGGCAAATTTAAAGCGGTCGGATGAAACTGGAAAAATTCCATGTCCATAACTCCCGCTCCCGCCCGGTAGGCCATGGCTATTCCGTCACCGGTAGCCACATCCGGATTGGTGGTCTCCCGGAATACTTGCCCAGCACCACCGGTAGCCAATATCGTAAACTTACTTAAAAATAAACGTAAATTTCCATTTTCATCCCAAGCTAGAGCACCCAAGCATTCCCGGTCCTCGGTAATTAAATCTAAGGCAAAGTGATTCTCCATCACCCGGATATTAGAATGATTTTTTACGGCTGCAGATAAAACCCTTTGAATTTCTTCTCCGGTAGTATCGCCCCGGTACAGAATTCTCCGGCGGCGGTGGGCACCTTCCATCCTCAGGGCCAATTTACCATCTTTGCGGTTAAAATCAGCCCCTAACTCCACCAGGTGGTGGACCCTCTCGATGCCATCCTCCACCAAAACTCTTACCGCTTCCGGATTGCACAGTCCTGCTCCCGCTGCAATCGTATCCTGATAATGAAGTTCCGGTGAGTCTTCTTCGGTATCTACCGCTGCCGCAATTCCACCCTGGGCCAAATCGGTATTGGTATCCCCTAAATTTTTCTTGGTTAAGACGATTACCTCACCGTAGCGGGCAGCATTTAAAGCAGCATAAAGCCCAGCAATTCCGCTACCGATTACCAGGTAATCGGATTTATAAACCGGAACGCCGGATAAATCAAAGTCAATTAAATACCGGCGCAACTTCTTCTCCCCCTAACCAATAGCCAACATTCTCTCTAAAGCCTGAAGAGCTTTTTTAGCAATTTCCGGATCAACCTCAATTTGCGGCTCCAGAGTTTCCAAGGCTAATTTTACTTTTTCGATAGTAGTAAGCTTCATATTAGGACAAATTAGTTTCTTTGAAGCAAGATAACACTTTTTATGAGGAGCCTTTTTTGTTAACTGATGCATAATACCCGCTTCCGTTCCGATAATAAATTCATCCCCAGGGTCATTTACCACGTAGTTTATAATACCGGTAGTGCTAAATACACCATCGGCTAAAGCCACCACCTCCGGGCGGCACTCGGGATGAACCAATACTTTAGCATTAGGATGCTCGGCTTTTGCCTGCCGAATATCATCGGGAGTAAGCCTTTGATGGGTGTTGCAATAGCCGTCCCACAATATTAACTTGCGCCCCGTTTTCTTAGCCACGTAATCACCTAAATTGCGGTCCGGAGTAAAAATAATTTCCCTCTCCGGAGGAATGCTTTCTATGACTTTTACCGCATTTGCCGAAGTACAAATAATGTCACTTTCAGCCTTAACTTCGGCTGAAGAATTAACATAGGTAACCACAATAGCCCCGGGATGTTCAGCTTTCTTTTTTCTTAAACTTTCCGCGGTAATGGTATCGGCTAAAGGACATCCCGCTTCAATTTCCGGAAGCAAAACGATTTTATCCGGTGAAAGGATTTTGGCACTTTCAGCCATAAAATGAACACCGGCAAAAACAATAACTTCAGCATCGGTATTAGCTGCAGTTCGGGCAAGCCCCAGAGAATCACCAACGTAATCGGCTACTTCCTGAACTTCGGGACGTTGATAGAGGTGGGCAAGGATAATAGCATTTTTTTCTTTCTTAAGTCTCACCACCTCATCCATAATCTTTTGGGTTTTTTCATCAAACATTCGTTTCACTCCTATTCTGTTTGGCCATGAATCTCTTTTTCTTTTATTTTAACTATTTTATTGTATTCATCAACAAAAACTACTTTGGGTTGCCATTGTTTTGCTTCTTTTTCTTCCATTAACGCATACGCAATAATAATAACCTTATCCCCTATCTGGCAAAGTCTGGCCGCCGCCCCGTTTAAACTTATAATTCCGCTACCCCTCGGTCCGGGTATAGTATAAGTTTCCAGCCGAGCCCCGTTATTTATGTTTACCACCTGTACTTTTTCGTTGGGTAAAATTCCGGAAGCATCTAACAGCTCTTCATCAATGGTAATGCTACCCACATAATTTAAATTAGCTTCGGTAACGGTAGCCCGGTGAATTTTCCCCTTCATCATGGTCAAAAACACTTTAATCTACCTCCAGAATAAAATTATCTATCAAACGGGTACTACCAATATAAACTGCCAGAGCTATTATAAATTTACCTTTAATTACATCCATGGCTTTTAAATCGGGAACCGAACGTACCTCTACATAATCAATTCGCGCTAAAGGTTCTGTTTTTATAAATTCCTCTATAAGTTTTTTTAACCTTTCGGGGTTCCTCTCCCCCGCCAGGACCAGCTCCTCCCCGCGCTTTAAAGCTCGATACAAAATAGTGGCAGCTTTTCGTTCTTCGGGATTTAAATAAGTATTCCTTGAACTCATTGCCAGTCCATCTTCTTCCCGTCGGGTAGGAACACTGACAATTTCCACATTAAGATTTAAGTCCCGGACTAATTTTTCTATGATAAAAAGCTGCTGGGCATCTTTCTGGCCAAAAAAAGCTAAATCCGGAGTCACAATATTAAACAGCTTAGTAACTACGGTAGCAACACCTTTAAAGTGTCCTGGCCGAGATTTACCGCACATTACTTCCGTAATCTCGCCATTTACTTCTACAAAAGTCGAAAAGCCTTCTTTATACATCTCTTCTGCTGAAGGGGCAAAGACACAATCTACCCCCTCTTCCTGCAATAGGGCTAAATCCCGCTCTAAATCCCGGGGGTATTTAGCAAAATCTTCATTGGGACCGAATTGCAAAGGATTTACAAATATCGATACAATTACTACATCCGCTTGCAACTTTGCTTTGCGGACTAAAGAAAGGTGACCGTCATGCAAATAACCCATAGTTGGCACAAATCCGATAATTTTTCCTTCCCGCTTTTGTTCGGCAACGTAGGTTTTAAGAGGTTTTATTTCCGTAAAAAAACGCACATTATTCCCTCCTCACTACGGCAACTAATAGATTCTTTCTAATATCTCCGGAGCCATGGTAAAACTGTGTTTTTCTTCCGGGAATTGTTGCTCCTTCACTTCCTGCACATATTGTCTTATTGCTTCTTTAATTAAGCTTGAAAGATCGGCATATCTTTTTACAAACTTAGGTAACATCCGGGGATACATCCCCAAAACATCGTGGTAAACCAGAACCTGTCCATCGCAGTTTACTCCCGAGCCAATTCCTATTGTTGGAATTGGTATGCTTTCGGTTATTTTTGCCGCTAAAGCCGCCGGCACGCATTCCAAAACTATGGCAAATGCCCCCGCATCTGCCAAAGCTTTAGCATCATCCAAAAGTTTTTGGGCAGTCTTTAAGTCCTTACCTTGAACTTTATAACCCCCAAGGGCATTAACCGACTGGGGAGTTAGGCCAATATGTCCCATTACCGGTATTCCTGCAGTTACAAGCTTCGCCACCAGTTCAGCTATTTCACCGCCCCCTTCAAGTTTTACCGCCTGAGCTCCTCCTTCTTTTAAAAAGCGGCCGGCATTATAAAGGGCATCGGTGTAACTTGCCTGATAAGACATGAAAGGCATGTCTGCAACTACCATGCTCCTTTTGCTCCCCCGTACCACCGCCTTGACGTGATGGAGCATCTCCTCCATGGTAACGGGGACAGTACTGTCGTAACCCAAAACCACCATCCCTAACGAATCCCCTACTAAAAGCACTTCCGCGCCAGCTTCCTCGGCAAAGAGGGCGGAAGGATAATCATAAGCCGTTATCATGGCAATCTTCTGACCCGCTTCTTTCATCTCTTTTAAACTGCTAACGGTAACCCTATCCATTAGATTTTTCCCCCTCAAAAAGTTTTAAAATCTCCTGTCCTTTTTCCGGATTATAATCTTCGCGCTTTTGGGCCATTTCCAAAGTGTGCCTACCCAGAACCAGGTAAAATTCCCTTAGTTTCGGATATTCCCGCAATTTCTCCAAGTGCTGTTCTATGGTTACCGTATCTCCCCGGGCAATAGGGCCGGTTAATGCATTTACCGTGCCATACTTTTCAATATTATTTAGCGTTCCCAAAATTAAAGGTTTTAATGCTCTATAACCCTCTTCCCGAGCAATTCCCGAAATTTCTAAAAGCTCTAAAGCTATATCAATAAGGGTAACGAGGTAATTGGAAGCCACTACCGCTCCGGCGTGATACAAGCTTTTTTGATTTTCTTTTAGGTAAAGCACCTTGGCTCCTAACACCCGCACCAAATAAGCCCCTAATTCAACTCCTTCCGGATCCCCTTCCAAAGAAAAATAAGCCTCGGGCATGACCTGTCGACCCATCTCCGGAGAAGCTATGGCCTGAAGAGGATGCATGGTAAAAGTAATCCCGCCTTTTTCCTTTATAGGGCTTAAAATTTTGTAACACTGGGAGCCGCTGGTATGAGCAAAATACTTTCCCTTTAAATTGGGAATTTTAGCAATTTCCCGAGCAACCCGGGCTATTTCTCGATCGGGAGTGGTGATAAAAATAAGTTCCGACTCCGCAACCAAACTTTCCAGGTCCCGGTAAACAAAGCTGTTTATTTTTAAAGCAAGCTTCTCAGCAGAAGATAGACTTTTACTGTAAACCCCACTGATATTAAACCCTTTTTCGCGCAGGAGTAAACTTAATGCTCCCCCAACTCGCCCTGCCCCGATAATTCCAATGGAATTAATCATAAAATCCCCCTCTGTTGGGTTGTGATAAAAAAAGCCTTCCGAACGGAAGGCCTTTGTTTTAACTCCCGTCTCGGTCCTCTGGATCCAAGCGGTCATATTGATTTTTTAAAAAATAAATCGACTCTGTAGGACCCATAACGGTGTCCTCAAGGTTATAATAACAAGACCAAGAAATCTTTACAATAAATTTTCCTACAGGAAGATAAAATAATTTTTTCACAAATTTTTGAATTTTTTTATGCCTTGCTCCTGCCTTAATTTTTCAGCAATACTTTTTAAAACTACCCCATTTATCTCCGCCTCGGGCCAGAGCTCCAGAAGGGGTAGCACTACAAAAGCCCTTTCGGTGATGCGGGGATGAGGCAGGGTTAGTTTCTCCTCCTGCCTCTTTTCCCCTTCATACCACAAAAGGTCCAAATCGATAACCCGCGGGCCATAACGTATGCTTCTTACCCTACCCATTTTATTTTCTATTTGTAAAAGAGCTTCCAACAAACTTTCTGGCGTAAGAGCAGTTTCTATTTCGCATACCGTATTTAAAAACCAGTCCTGCTCAGCGTATCCCCAGGGCTCCGTTTCGTATAAAGCTGCAACTTTATTAATCCTAGTATCGGGAAGGGATTTAATTTCCTTTAAAGCAGTTTTTATATTTTCTTCTTTTTTTCCCAGGTTAGTACCGATTCCAATATATGCTAAAGCCACGCTATCTGCCCCTTTTTACTTCCACATAAACATCGGAAAGTTTCTGCCTCAAAGGTGCCCCAGGTTTGTGAACCCGCACCATTACTTCTTTTATCAAAGAAAATTTGTTTAAAATTCCCCCTGCTACTTCTTCCGCCAGAGCTTCGATTAAATCAAAGCGGTTTTTTGTAACAATCTCCTCGGTGAAATCTAAAACTTCTTTATAGCTAACGGTTTTACTTAAATCATCGCTGCGCCCCGCATCCCTTAAATCAATACCAAGCTCAAGGTCAAGAATGAATTTTTGCCCCAAAGCTTTTTCTTCCGGTAAAACTCCGTGAAAAGCATAAAATTCAACACCTTTTATGACAATCTTATCCATCTTTTCACCTACCGTACCATGGCATCGGTCATTTTAGCAACCCGCACCATTTCTTTCACATCGTGAACCCGCACGATATCTACACCTTTAGCTATTCCCAAAGTTACGGTAGCAGCCGTCCCTTCCACCCGTTCGTTCACCGGCAAATCCAGAGTTTTACCAATCATTGACTTCCGCGAAGTACCCAATAAAATCGGCTGGCCAAGGCTATTTAGTTCGTTTAAGCGCTTCATTAATAAAAGATTGTGCTCTAACGTTTTGCCAAAACCAATTCCCGGATCAATAATAATCTTTTCCCGCGGTATCCCTGCTTTAACACCGATCTTAATACTTTCTTTCAAGAAAGCTATGACCTCTGCCATTAAATCATCGTACTCGGCCTCGGTTTTATTGTGCATCACTACCACCGGTGCCCCATAGCGAGCTGCTACTTCAGCCATTCGGGGATCTTTTTGTAGCCCCCATACATCATTAATGATATGAGCTCCCGCTTCCAAAGCTTTTTCCGCCACCTCTGCTTTGTAAGTATCCACCGAAATGGGAACATTTATTTCCCGCACCAAAGCTTCCACTACCGGCAATACCCGGCGCAGTTCCTCTTCCGCCGGAACATATTCCGCTCCCGGCCGGGTTGATTCCCCGCCGACATCGATAATATCCGCTCCCTCGGCAACCATTTGCCGCGCTCGCTTTACCGCCGCTTCAATATCGTTGTACTGTCCACCATCCGAAAAGGAATCGGGAGTCACATTTAAAATCCCCATAATGAGGGTTCTCTCGCCAAGGGTAATTTTTCGGCCCCGGCAATCCAGTTCGTATTTTGGCCGTCCATTTAAATTTTTTAAAACTTCTTCAATTTCTTCCGCCAGACTCTTTAGGCCAAAGGGCTGCATTTTTAACTTGGGTATTACCTGCCGCCATACTTTTTCGGTAGCAAAACACAAAACATCGGTTGTGGGAGCAGTTAAATCCAAACTCCCCCAGGAAGTAGCACAATCCCCTCCTTTGGCCAGAAGCTCCTGTTTTAAAATATTGGCAGCTTTCGTCGAAAGCTCTTTAACTTTAATACATCTTAAAACCCCTTTAGGGGCCATCAAATTTACCCCAGCCAAAGTACTACCGATCAAAGAAATTTCCTTTTTTACCTCATCAATATTGGAAAACTCCATTGACCATAAGATATGCTCCATAGCATAAACCCCCATTAATAAAACTTCTCCTGGTGAAGTAATAACATTTCTTCTTTTTTGTGGCATTTATCTATAACCCTACAGGTAAGACACGGCCGGGAAAGCTTATCGGCAAGGTATAATAAACGGGTAAAACCTTCCGAGTCTTGTTCCCGGTGACCCCTTATTGCTTCCGTTATCAGGAAAATTTCCTCTTGAACAAACTCCTGATACTTTTCTAATATCTCCCGGGCAACTTCAGCCCCAACCAGCGCGTGATTTAAACCGTAAAGATACTCTTCTACCCTCCCTAAATCGTGGAGAAGGGCAGTAAGATAGATAAGTTCCCTTGGAAAGGAAAATTTATTTTCAAAACACAAAATAGTTAAAATTCTTGCCACATCTAAAAAGTGCTGGAAGTCGTGCCTGCAAAACTCCCGGTCTTTCTCCAAATAATTTATCTCTTTAAAACGCCTAACCACTTCTTCATCCCTATAAACCCGCCAGAATCTCTGCATAGGTTACCCCAAACTTTCTTTAACTATAATAAGGAAAAAGGGGGATTTCTCCCCCTTTAGCCCCCTTAGAATAAGCCGGTAATTTTACCGTCAGCATCGATATCAATGACCTCTGCTGCCGGTCGTTTGGGAAGCCCAGGCATAGTCATGATATCGCCGGTAATGGCCACGATAAAGCCTGCCCCCACCGAAGCCCGCAGCTCCCGCACCGTAATGTTAAAGCCGGTCGGTCTTCCAAGTTTGTTCGGGTCATCGGATAACGAGTACTGGGTTTTGGCCATAATTACCGGCATATTGCCAAAGCCCATTTCTTCAAACTTGGCCAAGGTCTTTTCCGCATCTGCGGTAAAGACAACCCCATCGGCACCGTAAATTTCCCGGGCAATGGTTTCAATCTTCTGCTTAATCGGCATTTCTAAATCGTAGAGGTAACGGAAATTGGCTGGTTTTTCTTCAATCACTTTAAGCACCTTTTGAGCTAATTCGATTCCACCTTCACCGCCCTTGGCCCAAACTTCCGATAAAGCAAACTCAGCACCGGTAGCTTCAATGAGCTCCCGGAGCTTGTTGAGCTCGGCATCGGTGTCGGTGGGGAAGCGGTTAATGGCAACTACCGCCGGTAAACCAAACTTACCGATATTTTCAATGTGCTTTTCTAAATTAGCAAAACCTTTTTCTAATGCTTCAAGATTTTCTTTATTGAGTTCGGCCCGCGGTACACCACCGTTGTATTTTAAGGCCCGAACCGTTGCAACGATAACTACTGCCGAAGGTTTAAATCCGGCAAACCGGCAAACAACGTTGAAGAACTTTTCAGCGCCAAGGTCAGCACCGAAACCTGCTTCGGTTACCAGGTAATCGGCAAGTTTTAAAGCAATCTTATCGGCCAAAATAGAGTTAGTACCATGAGCGATATTAGCAAACGGACCACCATGCACAAAAGCCGGGGTGTGTTCTAAGGTTTGCACTAAATTAGGTTTAATTGCATCTTTCATTAAAACAGTCATTGCGCCAGCGGCTTTCAAATCTCTGGCATAAACCGGCTTTTGGTCGTATGTATATCCAATTAAAATCCGGTTAAATCTTTCTTTTAAGTCCATGAGGTCGGAAGCTAAGCAAAGGATAGCCATAATTTCGGAAGCAACGGTAATATCAAAGCCCGTTTCCCGGGGTACCCCTTGAGCCGGACCGCCAAGACCGATTACTACCTTGCGAAGAGCCCGGTCGTTTAAGTCTACCACCCGGCGCCAAACAACTCTCCTGGGGTCAATCCCCAATTCGTTTCCTTGATGGATGTGGTTATCAATCATCGCTGCTAAAAGGTTATGCGCTGTAGTAATTGCGTGCAGGTCCCCGGTAAAATGGAGGTTAATATCTTCCATCGGCACGACCTGAGCATAACCACCACCGGCGGCACCACCCTTTACCCCAAAGCTTGGGCCTAAGGATGGTTCCCGTAAAGCAATAACAGTTTTCTTTCCTAAGCGGGACAAAGCATCCCCCAGGCCAACGGTTGTTGTAGTTTTTCCTTCCCCGGCGGGTGTCGGGTTAATTGCCGTTACCAAAATTAATTTGCCGTCCGGACGGTCCTTGATCCTGTCCCAAACGTGAGCTGCAATTTTTGCTTTGTACTTACCATACAGTTCAATGTCATCTTCGGTGAGCCCTAACTTTTCCGCTATTTTTACTATGGGCTCTAATTTTGCCTCCTGGGCAATTTCGATATCACTTTTCATATCCTTTCCCTTCCTTTCCCTTAAATTTCTTTTATATTTAACCTTTACTAAACTATTTTGAGCATCAATATAATAGATTATTCTCTTCTTCGAGCCAAATTCCTGCTTATATTTTGAAATTTTTAAATTTTCCTAAAAGGATTGTAGGAACTTTCATTAACTTTATTTTTCCTTCAATATCCCTTTTATTTTTCTCTGGAACTTACCTTTTCTAAAAATTTCTCAATGTTCACCCGTACCCTTTCATGCCGTCCTTCCCCTATTTTCCCCTGCTCATCAAAAGCTTCCACCAAAAACGTAAGCTTTCGCCCTTCAACGGAAATCAATTTGGCTTTAGCTTCAACCAAAGCACCGACGGGCGATGCTTTTATGTGAGAAACCTCAATTTTTGTCCCCACGGTAGTTTCTCCCGGAGATAACGCAACAGCAACAGCATTTACCGCCGCTTTTTCCATCAAAGCTACCATCATTGGAGTGGCAAAAACTTCTAAACTTCCACTCCCCACTGCCTTGGCCGTTTTTTCCAGGGAAACGGTAGTTTTAGCCGTCCCTTCCAGGCCTTCGGTAAGGCTTTCCGCCATCCTATCACCCCACTTTTCCACGTGTTTATTATTTTATTCTTTCCTTCCTTTAAATTTCCTCTTCCTATTTTTAATCCTTAAAAAAAATATTGTTAAGATTAAGTAAATTAAGCTGTATACTGCATTGGTATACAAACCTCTTTATATGCGCTTTTTGTCACAATAAACAAAAAAATATTTTCTCATATTTTCGCCATTTTCTTAATTTTCACAAGATAAAAACTTCTAAATTTGTCGAAAAAATTAAATTTTTGTAGCAGGACTTGTGTAAATTGTCACGAATGTATATAATAGAAATTGAAAAGTTAAGAAAAACTTTTCATTCTCCCCCTGCATATTTTTACTCCATCCCCCCAAAAATTAATAATGAAATTTTCCGGATGAAGGTTGTGGGAGAGACCCGTAATCGGGCGCCGAAGGAGCAAGGGCAACCGAAACTCTCAGGCAAAAGGACCGCAACCGGACGGAACTCTGGAGAGTCCGCAAACTGCGGCACCGAAGGAGAAACCCGTAGCCTTGGGCACGGGAATCTCTCAGGTTGTAAGGACAGAGGCCGGAAAGTTATTCGGCCTCTGTTTTTCTTTTAGGAGGAATTTTTCATGCTGGTGATTACAAATAATCCGAAAGTCAAAGACTATATTCAAAGATTTACTTTAGAACCCCGCTTTACGATTATCTGGGTGGATGGATATACCGAAGATGTGTTAGCAAAAGTGCGTGATCTCTGCCATTTAGGTTATAAACTTTTAACCCATCCCTTGACCGGCAGCATTAAGCCAAACCAAACACCTTATAAAACCGTAGTTTTAGAAAAGCTCGAGCAAGAATCCGATTACGATTCCATCCTAACGGCTGAAATTAGCTATTTAAAAACCAAAGAGCTATTAGAAAAACGGTCTCGTCCCAAGGAAATCGAGCTCTTTCTGGAAGATTTTGCTGTAATAGACCTGGATTTTTTTAAAAGTTTCCTTTACAGCATGGGTCTTATTACATAAGTTTATAACTTTAATTTATAACTTTTCCCTTTAAAAGGAGGAATATCGTATGGAAAGATACGATGTAATCATCATCGGCGCCGGTCCTGCTGGACTTTCCGCAGCTCTTTACAGCGCCCGGAGTAAGCTTTCCACCCTTTATATTGAAAAGCTTTCCACCGGCGGACAGGCTGCCACTACCGATGAAATTGAAAATTATCCGGGATTTGCCCATGGGATTTCCGGCCCGGAACTTACCGCCCAAATGGAGGAACAAGCAAAGCGTTTTGGTGCCAAAAAACTTTTGGCCGAAGTAAAGGGGATTGAGCTTGCGGGGGCTGACCGGATCGTCAAAACCACCAAAGGTAACTTTGTTGCGAAAGTGGTAATTATCGCTTCCGGTGCTGCACCTAAACTTCTTGGCTGTCCGGGAGAGCAAGAATTCAGATCCCGGGGGGTTTCCTACTGTGCTACCTGTGACGCCGCTTTTTACGAAGGCGCCAACGTCATGGTCGTAGGGGGTGGCGATTCAGCGGTTGAGGAAGCCTGTTACCTTACCAAGTTTGCTGATAAGGTAACCCTTGTCCATCGCCGCGATACCTTGAGAGCCACCAAAGTTCTCCAGGAAAGGGCTTTTGCCAACGAAAAGCTGGAAATCCTTTGGAACACCGTGGTGGAAGAAATTATCGGCACCGACGTTGTGGAAAAAGTGCGCTTAAAAAACGTGGTCACCGGTGAAGTTTTTGAAAGGGAAATTGACGGAATCTTTATCTATGTTGGCCTTAAGCCCAATACCGAGTTTGTCAAAGGCTTAGTAAACCTGGACGAACAGGGGTACATTATTACCGATGAAAACATGCGCACCAACATTCCCGGAATCTACGCCGCCGGCGATGTCCGGCAAAAACTGTTACGGCAGGTAGTAACTGCCGCTGCTGACGGTGCTATTGCTGCTTACCATGCGGAAAAATATCTTGAAGAATGTACCGAGTAAAGGAGGTGATAAACATGGCGGGAAACATAATTGAGCTAAACAAAGACAATTTTGAAGAAGAAGTTTTAAAAAGCGAGCTTCCGGTTCTGGTGGACTTCTGGGGTCCCCGGTGCGTACCCTGCATGGGTTTAATGCCGGTAGTAGAAGAATTGGCCGAAATCTATGCGGGTAAAATGAAGTTTACCAAATTAAACACTGCCGAAAACCGGAGGCTTGCCATTCAGCTTAAAGTTATGAGCCTTCCTACTTTCCAGTTTTATAAAAACGGCGAACTTGTAGACCAGCTACAAGGTAATTTTGGCCGCGAAGAAATTGAAGAAAAAATTCGGGCCATTATCGGCTAAGGAGGGATAAAATGCGGCTTACCCTTGGGAAAATTAACATTAAAGGGCTGGAATTTGGCCCCAGTACCCGGGTCGAAAACGGAGTTCTTTACGTTAATAAAGACGAATTAACAGCCTTATTGAAAGAGGATAACCGGATTAGCTCCGTTGAGGTTTTCTTAGCCCGCCCGGGCGAATCGGTACGAATTGTACCGGTAAAAGACGTCATTGAACCCCGGGTGAAGGTGGAAGGCCCAGGAAATATTTTCCCCGGTTTTCTCGGTAAAGTAGAAATGGTGGGCAGCGGCCGGACCCACGTTTTAAAAGGTGCTGCTGTGGTCACTACCGGAAAGATTGTAGGATTCCAGGAAGGAATTATTGACATGACCGGTCCTGGAGCCGAGTATACTCCTTTTTCCAAAACCTATAACGTTGTAGTTAAAATCGAACCGGTAGATGGATTAAGTCAACATGAACACGAAAGTGTGGTCCGGTTAGCCGGACTTAAAGCAGCGGCCTACCTTGGGGAAGCTGGTAAAAACATTACCCCCGATGAAGAGGTAACTTATGAAGTTGCTCCGCTCTTAGAAGCCGCTTCAAAGTACCCCGGACTTCCAAAAGTAGCTTATGTTTACATGCTCCAAACTCAGGGTTTACTGCACGATACTTACGTTTACGGGGTAGATGCCAAGCGTATTTTACCCACCCTCATCTCCCCTACCGAAGTATTTGACGGCGCTATAGTTAGCGGTAACTGTGTTTCGGCCTGTGACAAAAACACTACTTACGTGCACATGAATAACCCTGTAATTGAAGAATTATTTGCCCGTCACGGCACGGATATAAACTTTGTTGGCGTTATTATCACCAACGAAAACGTTACCTTAGCCGATAAAGAACGTTCCTCCAGCTACACCGCTAAACTTGCTGAAATGCTTGGAATTGACGCTGCAATCGTTTCCGAAGAAGGCTTCGGTAACCCTGATGCCGACCTGGTTATGAACTGCCGGAAGTTAGAGCAAAAAGGTATCAAAACCGTCCTTATCACCGACGAATACGCCGGTAGAGACGGCAGCTCGCAATCGCTGGCCGACACCACTCCAGAAGCCAATGCCGTGGTTACCGCCGGTAACGCCAACGAAACCATTGTGCTGCCCAAGTTAGATACTGTCATTGGCCATGTGGGAGTTGTCGATGTTATTGCCGGAGGTTTTGCCGGGTCACTACGGCCCGATGGCAGCATCGAAGTGGAAATTCAAGCAATAACCGGCGCTACCTCGGAAGTTGGCTTCAATAAACTATCCGCAAAAGGATATTAACGACAGCCCACTAAACACCGTGATTGCTGTCCCTACTATAAAAACGAAAGGAGGAGTTTAGTATGGCAATTTTGGCCGGTAAAAAAGTTATTGCTGTAGGTGACCGTGACGGTGTCCCCGGTCCCGCTATAGCAGAGTGTGCCAAGAGTGCCGGAGCGGAAGTAGTATTTGCCACTACCGAGTGTTTTGTCTGAACTGCTGCCGGCACCATGGACCTGCAAAACCAGGCCCGTATTAAGGAACTTGCTGAAGAACTCGGCGGTGAAAATATCGTTGTCCTTTTAGGTGCAGCCGAACCGGACACCGCATCACTGGCAGCAGAAACCGTAACTCTGGGCGATCCTACTTTCGCAGGTCCATTAGCTGGAGTCTCGTTGGGACTCAAGGTTTATCACATTTTGGAACCCGAAATTAAGGCTGAAATTGACCCGGCCGTTTATGAAGAGCAGGCAGCCATGATGGAAATGGTTTTAGATGTTGATGCCTTAGCCGCCGAAGTATCCAAAATGAGAAAAGAGGGAAGCAAATATTAGTCCTTGCTTGGCAAAGGAGGTAATTTTGTGGCTAAATTCCGTGTAGTCCATTATTTAAACCAGTTTTTCGGTCAAATAGGCGGCGAAGAAAAAGCAGATACTGCTCCCCTGAAAAAAGACGGTCCCGTAGGCCCTGGTACCGCTTTAAATGGTGCTTTTAAAGGAGAAGCGGAAGTTGTCGGTACCGTTATCTGCGGTGATAGCTATTTTGCCGAAAACATGGAAGAAGCCCTTAAGCAAATTCTATCAATGATCAAGGAATATAATCCTGACCTGGTGGTCGCCGGTCCCGCTTTTAACGCCGGCCGTTACGGTACCGCCTGCGGGGCGGTTGCCGAAGCGGTAGTAAAAAATCTTGGCATCCCTGCGGTAACCGGCATGTACCCGGAAAACCCAGGTGTAGAAATGTATAAAAAATCCGTTTACATCATAGCTACCGCCGATTCGGCCATCGGTATGCGCAATGCCATCCCCAAAATGGCCGCTCTGGGTCTTAAGCTCTTAAAGAAAGAAGAAATCGGTACTCCCGAACAGGAAGGCTACATTGCCCGGGGAATTCGGAAAAATTACTTTGCGGAAGAAAGAGGAGCCAAGCGGGCAGTAGACATGCTTATCGCCAAAATCAAGGGAGAAAATTTTACTACCGAACTTCCTATGCCTGCTTTTGACCGGGTTCCCCCTAATCCCGCCATAAAAGACCTTAGCAAAGCCACCATAGCTCTGGTAACTTCCGGCGGTATTGTTCCCAAGGGCAATCCCGACCGGATTGAATCGTCGTCAGCTTCAAAGTTCGGTAAATACTCTATCGCTGGCGTAAAAGACTTAACCAGCGATACCTTTGAGACCGCCCATGGCGGCTATGATCCGGTTTACGCCAATCAAGACGCCGACAGAGTTTTACCGGTTGACGTTTTAAGGGAAATGGAAGCGGAAGGTAAAATTGGCAAACTGCACGATTACTACTATGCTACCGTTGGTAACGGTACTTCTGTGGCCAATGCTGCTAAATTCGGTCAGGCCATTGCTGCCGATTTAAAAGCTTCCGGAGTAGATGCGGTCATTCTTACCTCCACCTGAGGTACCTGCACTCGCTGCGGTGCAGCGATGGTCAAGGAGATTGAACGGGCCGGTATTCCCGTAGTTCACATGTGCACCATCGTTCCCATCAGTAAAACCGTTGGTGCTAACCGAATTGTACCAACCGTTGCTATTCCTCACCCCCTCGGCAATCCTGCCCTTCCGGCGGATGAGGAAAAAGCTTTAAGAAGAAAACTCGTGGAAAAAGCATTAAAGGCTCTTACCACCGAAGTGGAAGGGCAAACGGTATTTGACTAAAAAATCCCGGGAGCAGGTCATAAGCCTGCTCCCCAAAATTTAGAAAGCAAGCCCATTATCCGGGCTTAAGATACAAAAACAATTTTGACAAACGGAGGTTATAATTATGCCGGTCTTAAAAGGTGTTGGCCAGTGCCTCATTCATGCCCCTGACCTTTTGTACCACAACGGAACCACCCAGACGGTTGAAAGGCTAAAAAACCCTGACTCTGAATACCTGAAAAAACTTCCCGAACATTTGCGGAAGTATGACGATGCTGTAGCTTACGCCCCAAACCAAGCATACATCGGTAATATCGGTCTTGAAGAGTTAAAAACCATTCCCCGCCCCTGGTACACAAACTCCATTAATGGAGCTTCCCGTTTTGGCAAGTACGGTGAAATAATGCCCGAAGACGAATTTTACGGACTCTTAAAAATAGCCGACGCCTTTGACCTCGTTATCCTGGAAGAAAGTTTTCAGGAAGAGGTCAAGGAAAAACTTGCCAAACATAAGCTAATAAACGAACAACTGCTTGCCCGCCTTACAAACGCCAAACCCCCGGGGGAAATTGAAAAGTTGGTAACCTCCCACACAGCGGAAGGTTTATACCTCGGGGAAAAATTAGTAGGTTGCGTGCGGCAGGCCCATGAAATTGACGAAAACTTATCGGCCCATATTATGTTAGAAAACCTTGTGGTAAAAGCATCGGGCATTTTAGCAGTCCTCCATCTTTTAGCCAATACCGGAATTAATCCTGAGGAAGTAGATTACATTATCGAATGTTCCGAAGAAGCCTGCGGTGACATGAACCAAAGAGGTGGCGGTAACTTTGCTAAAGCTATTGGTGAAATTGCCGGTTTGGTAAACGCCAACGGCTCCGACGTGCGCGGCTTTTGTGCCGGTCCTGCCCATGCCCTTTTACATGCTGCATCCCTGGTAAAATCCGGTACCTTTAAAAACGTTGTAGTTGTAGGTGGCGGTGCCGTTGCCAAACTCGGAATGAACGGCAAAGACCACGTCAATAAAGGAATGCCGGTTTTAGAAGACATGCTGGGAGCTTTTGCGATACTGGTCTCGGAAAACGATGGCCTTAACCCAATCATCCGCCTGGATGTTATTGGCAAACACAATATTGGTAGCGGCGCTTCTCCGCAACAGGTAATGAAAGCCCTGGTGGCCGAACCTCTTGCCAAACTTGGCCGGAAAATCACCGAAATTGATTACTATTCGGTAGAAATGCAAAACCCGGAACTTACCGAACCGGCCGGCGCCGGCAACGTACCGGAAGCTAATTACAAGATGATCGGTGCTTTGGCGGTTATGGCAGGAGAAATCGGCCGGGCCGATATCCACAAGTTCGTGGAAAAACACGGATTACCCGGCTTTGCTCCCACTCAAGGTCACATTCCTTCCGGAGTTCCGGCCCTTGGGTTCTTTAGGGATGCTCTCTTGGAAGGCAAAATTTCTTCGGCCATGGTTATTGGCAAGGGGAGTCTGTTCCTGGCCCGGATGACCAACCTGTTTGACGGTTTATCGCTTTTAATTGAGAAGAACCCCGGTAAGGTGGAGGAAACTACCGGCCTTACAAAAGAAGCCGTTCGGGAAATGGTTGCCGAGTACTTAAGGGAAATGGCCAAAGGCCTTCTTTCCTAAGGGGGTACAAATAAATGGAGCAGGTAAAAAGATTAATTGCGGAAGTGTTAAATGAAGCAGCGGATGTTATTGCCACCGGACGGGCTCTTAAAAACATCCGGGTAGGTATCACCCTTCTGGGCAGTGAACACGGTGTGCTTGAAGTGTTAAAAGGTGCCGAGATGGCCGCCCAAAACCTTCCTAACGTTGAAGTCGTAGTAATTGGTCCGGAAGATGTCGAAACCAGGCTCACTAAAGTCGTTGTCACCGATGAAAAAGAAGGCCACCGGGTAATGGAAAAGATGTTAGACTCCGGTGAATTAAATGCGGCCGTTACCATGCATTACAACTTCCCTATCGGCACCTCTACTGTAGGTTTGGTAGTAACCCCCGCTCAGGGCCGGAAAATGTTTATTGCCACTACCACCGGTACCTCTTCCCCCGACCGGGTGGAAGGAATGGTTAAAAACGCTATTTACGGCATTGCCGCTGCCAAAGCTTACGGAATTAAAAATCCTAAAGTTGGTATCTTAAATGTTGACGGCGCCCGGCAGGTAGAAAGAATTTTAAAAGAACTCCAAAGTCGCGGCTACCCAATTGATTTTAGCGAATCAAAGCGTTCCGACGGCGGTGTAGTAATGCGGGGTAACGACTTACTTGCCGGTACTCCCGACGTCATGATTTGCGATAGCTTAACCGGCAACCTCTTAATTAAAATCTTCTCCGCCTACACCACCGGTGGAAGTTACGAGGCTTTAGGCTACGGCTACGGTCCGGGAATTGGAGAAGGCTTTAACAAAATAATTAATATCATTTCCCGGGCCTCGGGCGCCCCGGTAATTGCCGGTGCTATTGAATACGCCGCCGCCATGGCCCAGGGTAGACTTGTAGAAGTTGCACAGGCAGAAATCGCAGCTGCTAAAAACGCAGGGCTTCTTGAATTGGTAAAACCTTTAGAGAAAAAAGAAACAGTCGAAGAAGTAAAAATGCCCCCGAAAAAACCGGTAGACAAAGAAATTGCCGGAATTGATGTTTTAGAATTGGAAAATGCCCAGAAGCTTTTATGGAAACACGGTATTTATGCCGAAACCGGCATGGGTTGCACCGGTCCCATTATTCTTGTAGCTCCGGACGACTTAAGTCAGGCCCTTAAAGTCTTAAAGGAAAATAAAGTATTGTAGGGTCCGGTTTAGAGGTTTGAGGTTGGCAGTAAAACCCCTGCAGGCATAAGATGCAGTCTTAAGCCCGCCCTACATTAAACAAAAAGCCGCAGAGGTTTTGGCCTCTGCGGCTTTCTTCTTACTCCTCCATTTTAATAAAATTTTCCCAGGACTGAAAATAATTTTTTAAAATCTCATCGGCCATTTCATTACCATAATACTCGGATAACATGTGCACCGTCGATTCTCGGTTGATGAGGCCCTGCTTAAAGCTATCCATCAGGTTATGCACCCGGTCGTCATAATCCATAAAACCGCCTCCCGTTTTTTTTATTTTTTCCGGAAAGGGAGGGTTTTTATTACTTTTTCCGGGAAAACAGCCGCATTAAAAAGCCTTCTTTTAATTCCACCGCATTGGCCGGGCAGAGTTCCTGGCAGCAATAACAGCGAATACACTTATTATAATCCACTATCGCCCGTCGATTCTCAATCTTAACGGCTTTAGGCGGACAATGACGGGCACAGCGACCACAACCGACACACCGTTCGTTCATTACCGGCCGGGCGGTAAACTGGTTTTGAAAGAAGCGAACTAAAAAAGCCGGAATCCTTCCGTCCAAAGACTCGATGTTGTTAGGCGGCGCAAAATTAAACGTTAAACCTTTCCCGCTGCCGGTAACTTCTATTTCCTTTAACGGCACCACTACCCCCCAGTTTAAAGCTACTCTGGCTACCGGCATTTTTTCCGCCTCAAATCCCATCATTTGCGTCATCACCATATCCACCGCAAAGCCGCTATCTCCACCGATAATAACCCCTGCTTTTTTAGGATTCCCGTTTCGGGGTCCATTTCCTTCCATCCCCACTACCCCATCGATAATGAAAAACACCGGTTTTATTAAAAGAGCCAAGTCGCAGAGCATGGCCGCAAAATCATCCCTTTTTTGCATTCGTAAATGATATTGTGCCTTGGTAGTCGCAACATTAAACCCAAATAAATTTTTTATGCCCCCGGTTATCCCCATAAACGAGTGGGTTTTCATTTTAGCTACCGATATAACCTTATCCACTTCGGAAAGTTCCCTGGCCAGAGAAAACCTTTTTACGGTACGCCCTTCAGGATGCGGATAATCTTTAGCCTCGGCAAAAGGTAATAACTCTGCCCCTTCTTCCTGGCACACCCGGGCAATGCCACACCGGGCGGCTACCCGTTCGGTATTACCGGTCCCCGGCGAATCCCCCACCAGCGGAATAGCCCCGGCTTTTTTTACCATACGAACTACCGCCCGCACCACTTCCGGATGGGTCGTCACCGCCCTTTCCGGCGGAAGCCCTTCCAGCATATTGGGCTTAATCAAGACCCGCTCCCCGGGCTTAATAAACGTCTCGATTCCACCAAACTCTGAAAACACTTCTGCTACTGCCGCTTCTACCTCCGCATAGTTATAACTACTACATTTTGCCGCACAAACTTTCATCCCTTTTCCTCCCAAGTATAATTTTGGGGACAGTCCCTAATTTAATACTTCAAGCCTTTGGCCCCTTCTTTTATTCTTCTTTAATTATACAGTTATCTTTTTCCCGCTTTAAAGTTAAATCCTGCAACAAAGCCAAAAAAAGACCGGGGATTAACCCGGTCTTATTTGTTTTAAACAGGTTGAACGTAATCGCAAATGTCCTGGCTTATCAGCTTAGCTACAAGCTCATTATTTCTTAAAAGATTTATAAAAAGTTGCTTTTGCTTCTCGTGGGCAGTGCTTTTCGTCAAAACAAAGGATAAAGGCCTTCTAATCGGTGCTTCCAGTATACTTAGTTTCTTAAACATTTTCAAATCACAATCCCGCCGCACTGTAAGCTCGGAAATTATGGTTACACCTAAGCCTGCTGCTACAACTTCCTTGATAGCCTGCGTACTGCTAAATTCCATGGTAACGTTTAAGTCATTAAGATCAAGCCCCAGTTCCTTTAAGGCTATTTCCAGCACCTTTCTCGTTCCCGAACCTTCTTCCCGTAAAATTATCCGTTCTTTCAACAATTCCGCTACCGGCAGTCTTTCTTTACTGCCCCAGATATGATGATAAGGCACTACAACTACTAACTCGTCTTCCCAAAACTTTTCTACTTTAAGCTCCTCATCGTCAATTGTTCCCTCAATGAGTCCAATATCAATAGTTTTTTCCACCAATTCATGATAAATGGTATCGGTATTGGCAATCTTCACCCGCATTTCAATCTCAGGATACAGTTTATAAAAATACGCTAAAAGCTTGGGTAGGACATATTCCCCAATAGTCAGCGTAGCTCCGATGTAAAGTTTTCCTTTACTTTCTCCCCCGGCATCTCGAGCCAACTCGTATGCTTCGTGGATTTTATCAATAATATCCTGAACTTTCTGGTAAAAAATCTCTCCAGCTTTTGTAAGACGTACTCCTTTATTCGACCGCTCAAACAGCTTTACTCCTACTTCATTTTCCAGGGATTGAATTTGCAGGCTAATTGCCGGCTGACTCATGTGCAATCTTTTCGCCGCCGTGGAAATATTTTTGGTTTCAGCTACCACTTTAAAAATTACAAGCTGCGAGTGAAGCATTAAAACCCCCACCTTTTACCCGGAAGTTTTTAGCTGCGTTAACAAAATTCTCGGACCATTTGGGGTATGTTAACACGTGAAAATGGGTGTAAGCAGCAAACACATTTTTATAGCAAAAGCCATCCTGACCTTTAGTGATCCCCTGACCTTTATGAAGCTTAAGACCAAAGGTTAATTCCTCAGTTAAATTTAGCCTGGAATAATGAAACTCATGTCCTTTTAGGCAATATCCTACCGGAAAATACGGATTTTCCCTGACAATTTCCCCTTCGGTATAACCATGCCCCTGGGGCTTAGGGGTCATCTGGCATTCCGCCGGAATTACGCCGGCCATATAATATTCGCTCCCGTTATACTTAATTTTATCGCATAAATACATAAGACCGCCGCACTCGGCATAAATCGGCATCCCCAATTGCGCATATTTTTTTACCTGAGTTAATAATTTCCGGTTCCGGGCAAGTTCTTCTAAATAAAGTTCCGGAAACCCGCCTCCAATATATAACCCACCTAACTCTTCGGGTAACTCATCATAAAAAGGATTTATAAAAACTATTTCAGCCCCTGCTTTCTCCAGCATCTCTAAATTTTCAGGATAATAAAAGCAAAACGCTTCATTTTTAAAAACCCCAATTTTTACTTCGCCTCTTCCCAATGGCTTTGGCCCTACTGTTACAATGTTTTTACTGGCTAAACTAATAATCGGCTCTAAATCAATATGCTCCTCTACCATCCGGGAAAGATAATCTAACAGGTCATTAGAGGTCTTAACTTCTCCAGAAGTGATAAGCCCAAGGTGCCGTTCCACTATTGCCCCTTTTTCCCCAATTTTGGGCATATAACCTAAAATTCTAACCGGACAGTAACCGGCAAATACCTCTTCTAAAAGCTTAATCTGACGGCGGCTTCCCACTTTATTAAAAATTACGCCAAAAACTTTTAAATCCCGGTCAAACTCCATTAAACCTTTTACCACCGCAGCCAAGGTTCTGGTGGTTCTGGTAGCATCTACCACCAGTAATACCGGTAAATTTAATAACTTTGCCAGCTCGGCGGTGCTATTTGTTCCCAGGGCATCAACACCATCAAAAATCCCCATATTTCCTTCCACAACCGAAAGCATAGCAGTTTTTGCATAATACCTGTAATGGTTAACCACTTCCTCCCGGCTGTGTAAAAAAAGGTCCAGATTTCGGCTCTGCTCTCCTGCAGCCAAAGTATGCCAGCCCGGGTCAATATAGTCCGGACCTTTTTTAAACGGCTGAACCTTAATTCCTCTCCGCGAAAGGGCCCGTAAAATTCCCAGGGTCAAAGTGGTTTTTCCGCTTCTTCCACTTGCCGCTGCTACAACTATACCATTTGGATTCATTTTTTCTCCCATCCTTTAAAAAGGGTAAATGAGGGCCGCATATTAGCAGCCCTCACTTTTAGAGTTTGCTCCAGTAATCGCCTAAAATGTGCACCGAGAAAGTATAACCCAGTAAAACGTTAACAATAACACCTATAACAAATGCCGCCAGCGGTTTCCATCCAAAAGACGATAGTTCTCTAAACCTCGTAGTAAAGCCAATACTCAAGAAGCAAAATACAAAGGCCCAGGTACGTAATGTTTTTATGGGTTTTATTACCAAGGGTGTTAATACTTCTTTCGATACTTGAGGTGTTAAACTCGCATCAACAATACTAATTAAGATAGTAGCTATAAAGAATCCAATAACAAATTTAGGGAATCGTACCCATACTTCCTTAGCCGAAACGGATGCACCCTCAGCGCGCTTTTCCCATTTGGTTGCTGCCACCACAGCTAAAATTAAACACCAGATCCCAATCCAAATGTCACGGCCAATTACCTTCATTAATGTGAACGCTTTAATGGCAGCCTCATCACCTATTGCAGAAGCCGCTGCAAGACCAGCAGCATCAGCAAATTCGGAAGAACCAATCCATGCCCCGGCCTGCCCCGGTGGGAGTCCTAAAGCCTTACAAACAAACGGAAGAAGGAAGATCATAATCACTGCAAAAATAGTTACCAGAGCAATAGAAATGGAAACATGTTCTTTTTTGGCATTAACAGCACCACCTACAGCAATTGAAGCAGAAACTCCACAAATCGAACCACCGGCACCTAATGTTGCGCCAAAGGGTTTTTCTAAGCCAAAGAGACGGGTAGCAGCAAAGAAAATGGTCAAAAAAGTAGTCACCGATATAACAGTGGCCTGTAAAAGAGCGATGGGACCAGCTTTAACAATTAAGGTAAAGGGTAAAGTTGCACCAAGTAATACAATACCTGTTTTAATGTAAAACTCGGTTCTAAAGCTAGTATCAAGCCATTTTGGAAGTTTAAATACATTACTGACTATTAAACCCAATAAAAGTGCCAACAGCGGAGGTTCAAGATTATATTGCTCAGCAACTTTAGACGAACCAAGCACCAAAACTATAACCGTAAGCAAGTATATAATTGTGAAACCTTTAATAAACTCGCCAACATTAAATCCCATAAACTTAACACTGATGCTAAATAGTACAAGGAACATTAAATAAAGATACACGTAAATCATACCGTTTTCGGCAAAGTGTTTAGTTACTTCCGAAAACGATTCCCATTTAGGTGGCGCTACAGCAATTGGCTTAATTGAAAGCCCCATTTTGTACAAAATTAGCGCCACCAAAACAATACCAATTCCAAGGTATACCGCCCACCAGTCTTCCTTTTTGAGGAATTCAGAGCCTTGCTTGTTGCTCATCATTGACCTCCCCCTTTTCGTCATAAATTTTTCTTATAGCCTTATTGTCTGAATCCCTTGACTCTCGCGCCTTCAAACCCCTCCTTTCTTGTTGTTTGTGGTTACTTTCACATTTTAAGATTTTTTATAAAGCATTAGGGAAACCCTAATGCTTTATAACGCCCCTTTTACCAAACTCAAAACCAAAGAAGTAACGGCTGAAGAAAAAGTAGATAAAATGGGTAATTTTACTAAAGGGCAGGTAGAAAAACATTAACCCTGTTACGAAATAAAACCAGTTTTGCCCCTGGAAATTTAAAACATAGCCGAAGGCTCCAGCAATGAATAACGTTACCAGTAAAACTGAAAGATAATCATCGGGGGTATTTAACTTCTGCATTTCCGATTTCGTTAACCGCTCAAAAATCCCAACAATGCCAGCCAAGAGGCCCGCTCCGGTCAGCACTACCAATATATCCCTGACAAGACCGGCAAACTCTACTTCAAATACAGATAGGATAAGGGTGACAAAGGAAGCAAAGATTCCAAGATGAAAGATTACCCCCCGCAAATAAGATATAGCATGTTTGCGGGTACTTTCTTTGGCCCAGGGAGCCATTCCTAAGGTATATGCGTATAAAACTCCATAGGAACTATCCCCCCGGGGACGGGCTAAATCCCGGGGGGGATTGGCCTTTAAAAGCCCGGCCATTTTAACAATAATGCCCGCTACCGTTACAAAAAACGCCACCAGCAAAAAAGTTTTCATTTACACGCACCCCGTAGGTTTAGGCAGACCAGCAATTTTGCAAGCCCCTTTAGCAGGACCGGATGGGAACAGTTCGTAAATCTCTTTCAGGCTAAACCCGGTATCTTTGCAAAGCTTTCTGATCATCGGAGCGATTTGGTACTGAAGATAATAGTTGCGGATGTAGTTAACCACTTTCCAGTGAGCTTCGGTAAGCTCCGTAACCCCCTCGGTCTTCGCTAAAGCCTTAGCTATCTCCTCATTCCAAATTGAAGGGTCTTCAATGAAACCATCCTCATCCACATTTAAAACCAACCCATCAATTTCAATTTGCGGCATATTTACCTACCTCCTTAAAAAATTTTTTTATAAGATAATAGCTTTTCCAACCAAATCCATAAGCCCGGACATTTCCACAGGCAGATTATAGTACTCAAAAACCAATGGCAATTGAGCTTTGCAGATGGAACAGGGAGCCACTACATAGTCCGCTCCGGTCTTTTTTACCTGCTCGGCCTTGACTTTCCCAAGCTTCATCCGGGTTTCCAAAATTTCTTCCATCAATAGCCCCGACCCAGCACCGCAGCAGAAATTTTCCTCCCGGTTAGGAGTCATTTCTACAAAATTTTTAACTACATGGCGCAGAATAAAGCGCGGTTCTTCAATAATATCCCCTGCTCGGGCTAAATTACAGGGGTCATGGTAAGTGTAAACTATATCGCCATTTCTCTCCGGATCAACTTTTATTATTCCTTTAGCAATTAAGTACGCCGCTTCTTCGTGAATATGGCGAATTTCCACATCAACGGGACCGTTTAGCCCATCGGTATACATCCGGGCTGCCCGCCAGCCATGACCACATTCACCCTGAACAATCTTTTTAGCTTTCAATTTTTTGGCGCAATCTAAAAGCCGGCGATTGTGTTCTTTCATCACTTTTTCATCAAAGAAAAGGCCAAAGTTGGCAGCTTCAATTATTTCACTGGGAATGGTCCACTTAATACCGGCTGCATGATACATCTTGGCCACACCAATCATCGTGTTGGTATTGACGAAAAAGTCCGCTGAGGAAGGCACATACATGACATCCGCTTCTTCATCTACGGGTATGCGGATTTTTATACCCGTCTCTTCGTACATTTCTTCTTCAAGGAATTCACAACTATCTAACAGGGCCGGTTTGGTAATCCCCATGTTGTTGCCGGTATTGGCCATATTTTTGACAATACCGACAGTAAATCGTGGCACCATTCCGAGCTCTGCTAATATTTGCCTGACCATGATGGTAACTTCGGCCGTATCGATTCCAAAGGGGCAAACTAAAGCGCAACGCCGGCACTGGTTGCACTGGTAAAAATATGTAAACCATTTTTCCAAAAGTTCGGCACTTATTCCAATGCCTCCGGCCACTTTTCCTAAAACCCCTGATAGTGGCATTACTTCCTGCTTATAAACACTTCGGACTAAATCGGCTCGTTTGGTCGGTATATTATAAGGATCCTCCGTTCCCAGATACGAGTGGCAGGCATTTATACACGCACCGCATTTGGTGCAACATTCCATAGCGAGTTTAAACATTCGACTTTCGGCGGCTTTTTCGCGAATTAAGGCTACCGCTTTGCGCACTTTTTCCTCATCGTCCAAAATGCGATATGGCAGCGGGGCGAGGTCTTTTGCTTTCTGCGGGGCATTCATTATATGCTTCCCCCTTTCTAAAGCCTTAAAAGCTTTGCCTTGCCATCACCGGTTAACGTAATTGCTTTATTTATTAACCCGCCCGCTAAGTGTAAAAGCTTAGAAAACGGAAGGTACATCAATAAGATTTGTCCAAAGAAATAATGAAGGACAAAAGCATCAGGAAGCTCATAATTAATTGGCCTTAAACTAAATAAATCCGCAAAATATTTCTTCACGGTAGAAAGTTCTACCGGTGCCAAAGTCCGCATCGCATTTCCGGTGGTGACAATTACCAAAATTAAAAGTAAATCAATGTAATCCCAGGGGTCGGAAACCTGTTTAATCTGGCCGGAGAGCCGCCTAAGAAGAAGGGCTAATGCACCCAAAAAGGCCAGAGTACCTGCCAGCATCCCAAAAGCAAAGGACAGCTTTTCGCTCTGTTCCGGAGTTGCACCAAACAGCGTAAACTGGTGCCCGGCAAAGGCTATTCCGGCTATATGCCCGATAACTATCAAGAATATCCCCAGGTGAAATCCGTAAGACATCACCCAAAGCGGGCGCTCAAACCGATACAGGGTTTTAAAGAATAGGATTTCTTTCAGAATTTCACCACCGGGCGTATCGGGTACCGGAAAAAGGTTTAATTGATACTTCACTTTTGAGGCATACCAACCTCTTATCCGGTAGATAAGCCCAAACACCAGTATTAAAAATGTTAGATAAGGAAGTACGCCAACAACAAAATGTTTCAAGGGTTCTTCCCCCTATTATAGTTCTTGAATGGTAACGGCCCCGGTTGGGCAGGAAGTAGTGCAGGTTTCACAACCCATACACTCCGAGGGATCCGAAACTAATTCCACCTTATCGCCTTTTAATTCGAACAATCTTGCCGGACAAGCTTCGGCACAGGTCCCGCAACCGGTGCATTTATCCAGATCTAAATTAACCATGTACATCGCTTTCACTCCCTTTGTAGTTATTTGTTTTCTGCCCCGGGCAATACCAGAGCATTAGCAACGATTTCCGATAAAGCAGTGATATTCACGGGCATTTTATAATGCTTTTTAAGGTCTTGAAGCTGTACCAAACAGTTGTGGCATGGTGCCACTACTTCTTTAGCTTCGGTAGCCAGTATTTGGTCTGCCTTTGGTTTACCCGCCGCTATCCTGGATTTGGCATAATCGGTCATGGCCAGCATCCCACCGCCACCACCGCAGCAAAGGTTTTCAACACCTGAAGGGCTCATTTCTCTAAAATCACTTACAGCCCTCGCCAGGATTTCTCTTGGCTCTTTATAAATGCCACCGTTTCTGGCTAAATTACACGGGTCATGGTAGGTCACCGGCTTGTTATTGCGCGAAGGATCAAGTTTTATGCGGCCGGACGTGACGTATTCATGGATTAATTCCACCACATGCCTTACTTCAAAGGGGAATTTTTCGCCCAGCCAGTTTTCAGCTTCCCAGCGCATAGCCCTAAAGCCATGCCCACATTCGGTCATCGCCAGCACTTTCACCCCGAGCTCTACAGTGGCATCCCTTAACCTTTGGGCATGAAGTCTTGCCAAGTCGTCTTCCCCGGAAAATAATGCTAAATTGGTTGCATCAAACATTTTGCTGGAAACGGTCCAATCCTCGCCGGCAGCATAGAAGATTTTTGCCAGAGCAATAAAGGAAAGAGGATAAACCTTAACTTCCAGGGGTATCGTCATGTATAACACCCGGGCACCTTTTTTATCCACCGGGATTTTTGCTTTGGAGTCCCCAACTTCGTCCTGAAGTTGTTCTTCCAGCCACTCTATCGTTTCTAAAAACTCCTCCCGGGTAACCCCCATGTTATTCCCCGATTCAATGGTTAAATCCACTCCAGCCTTTAAACTGGCCGGAACCATATTAATTGCTGCCAGCATGGCCCGGGCCGTTCTGACAATTAACCCGGTATCTATACCCATGGGACAGTTAATGGTACACCGCCGGCACATGGTACAGCTACCAAAGGCAATATCCTTTAACTCCCGGGCGTACTCCTCATCAAAATCCCGAGCTCCTACAAGGCCGGGAAACAATTTTCCCGTCGGCGTAAAATACCTCCGGTAGATTTTTCTAAGTTTTTCCGCTTTATAAGCCGGCGTATGAACGGGATCCTGGGTAGCCCTATAGTAGTGGCAACTATCCTTGCAGATGCCACAGTGAGCACACACTTCCAGGCTGGCAATTAATTTTTTATTTAATCTGCTTTTAAGAAACTCCACCGCTTTTTGGGTACTCATCGCTTTACCCCTTTAATCTCGAGCATTTTTTTCTTTTTTCAATTTAACCGTAACACTTACTGCTTTCTGTGTAAAATTCGCGTTTTTTATTTCACTATTTGCAATTTAAATTGCTGCTTCTAATATCTTTTCTAAAATGCCATCAACTCCAGGCCGTTTAGCCTCAAGAATCTCAAAGTCACCATATTTTTTAATCTCCGCCGTTGTGCTTAGCCCCATCGAAACCATTTTTATTTCCGCTAACCTCTCTCGCTTTTCGTCCGTTAAGCTTTCAAAAAAATTATTTACTGCTGCCGGGCTTACAAAGGTAATAAAATCAATTTTCCGACCATCAATTAACTCAAAAAGATGGTCTGCCTCAACCTTTGCCCTGACAGCCTTGTACACCGGTAGGTACTTTACCGGTAAACGCTCCTCACGGAGTTTTAATTCTAAAATTGTAGCCTTTTCGCTTTTGGGAAAGAGAATTTTTTCCCCATCTTGAAGGCGCCCGGCAATGAATTTTACCACTTCACGGGGCAAAAACCGGTCAGTTTTATGGGCTACATTTATCCCTGAATTTTCCAAAGCTTTCTTAGTTTTTTCTCCGATAGCAATTATTTCGGGCAAAGCATCTATTGATAGCTCCAAACACTTTAAACGGTTCAAAAAAAACTCCACACCGTTTGGACTTGTAAATAAGATATACTTGTATTCATTAAGCCTCTGGAGTTCCCGGTCTACTTCCCGGTAGCTCTCGGGTTTTAAATATTCCACCTGGGGCAAATGCCAAACTTCAGCTCCAAGTTCTTTTAACCGGCAAGCCAAAAGTTTACCGGAGTTACTGCTTTGAGTAACCAGTATGCGCTTGCCCATTAGCCTTTTCGTTTCAAACCAGTTAAGCTGCTCCCGGAGCTTAACCGTCTCCCCCACCACAATAATTACCGGATGCTTTAAGTCGGCCTTTCTTACCTTTTCCTCAATATCCTGAAGACACCCGGTTACCGTCCTTTGTTCCGCTCGGGTCCCAAGCCTGATTACGGCAACAGGGGTTTGGGGCGAGCGGCCATACTTCAGCAAATTGGCTACAATTTGCGGCAGATTTTTCCTCCCCATTAAAAAGACCAATGTATCCGCAGCTAAAGCTACTTTTTCCCAGTTAATTTGACTTTCTTTTTTGGTCGGGTCCTCGTTACCGGTTATTACGCAAAAGGAAGCCGCTACTTCCCGGTGGGTTACCGGAATCCCTGCATACGCCGGAACGGCAATAGCCGAAGTTATTCCCGGAACCACCTCAAAAGGAATCCCGTGCCGGGTAAGCTCCAATGCTTCTTCGCCACCACGCCCGAAAACGAAGGGATCTCCCCCTTTTAACCTCACCACCGTTTTCCCCGCTAACGCTTTTTCCACCAAAAGCTTGTTAATCTCTTCCTGCAAATACTCGTGACGTTCAGGAGCTTTTCCGGCATAGATAAGTTCGGCATCTTTTCGGGCATAGGTTAAGAGTACCGGGTTTACCAAGCGGTCGTAAACTATCACATCCGCTTTTTTGATTAGATTTAAACCTTTAACGGTAATCAAATCCGGATCTCCCGGGCCGGCACCCACGAGGTACACAAAACCAGGCATAGACTTCATCCTTTGCTTAATTTCTTAGGGCCGCCCAGGGCGGGCGGCCCAGGGCAGGGGAGAAAAGGGGAGTAATGTTATGTTTTTAGCTTGATATAAGAAGTCCCAAGATAAAGAAACTCAATTTTATCTTCCTTGGCCAATTCGGTAACTGCTTTATCTACTTCTCCTTTGGAAACACCTAAAGCTTGAGCCACTTCTTTGTTTTTGGCCTTATCGACCGTTTTTAAGTAATCAATGATTTTTTGTTTTAACTCTTCCACCCTACCGACCCCCTTACCAGTTAAACTGAGTAGTGGTTCTAAAGGTGGTCGGCGCAAAGATAAAGTCATCAATATGTTTTTCCGTAAATGGAAGACCCGTCAGTTTAAAGAACCGCTCCCAGCCAATCCGCTCAATCCATTCGCCATATCTTTCACCCGGCAGAGCATTTTCAGCATATACTTCTAAAAGGTGCTTTACTGCCTCCACCGTCTCCGTCCACCGGGGCGGATTGTTGGGAAGATACGGTATTGCCAGCCGGGAAAACTTAGGAGCGGTCCGGGCGTTGGAAACCTTACCGCCCACAAAAATGGCTACCCCGTCGTTTTCCGGATCGGCAATTGGCATGGCCGGACAAACGGTATAGCAGTTGCCGCAGTACATACACTTATCCGGATTCACTTCCACCGATTTTAGCTTGGGATTTGGCTTAATGGCACCGGTCGGACAGCTCTGAATAACCGAGGGAATCTCACAAACCTTATGCAGCTTTTCGTGATCGATTCTCGGCGGTTTGCGGTGAATACCAACGATAGCAATATCCGAACAGTGCACGGCCCCGCACATATTAAGACAGCAGGCCACAGCAATCCGGACCATGTTGGGAAGCTTGTTTTCCACAAAGTAATCGTAAAGCCCATCCATTAAACTTTTTACCAGGCCGGAAGCGTCGGTAGCCGCAGAATGACAGTGCACCCAGCCCTGAGTATGCACAATGTTGGAAACCGAGTGTCCGGTACCTCCTACCGGCAAGCCTCTTCGGGCAAGCTCCTCCAAAAGCGGCTCCACCATTTCCTTATCATCCAGTAAAAACTCAATATTATGGCGACTGGTAAAGCGCAAATGCCCTTTGCTGTATTTATCGGCAATTTCGCAAATTTCCCGGATAAAATCAATGCTGGCAAGTCTTGGCGACCCTACCCGAACCGTATACAGCTCGGCCCCGGTTTCCGAAACATGCTTTAAAACCCCGGGACGAATTTGTTCGTGGTACAGCCACTTGCCATAATTTTCTTTAATAATATCAGGAATAAGCGTACTGTAGTGGGGAGGTCCAAAATCAGTCCTCGCCATTTTACTTCACCTCCTCTGGGTACCAGAAGTAGTAGGGGTTAGCACGAGGAGCTGTAACCATTTGCGGCACCGGTTTAATTCCGGTATCCCGTAAGAACTTCGGCATACCCAGACGGTAAATGGTTTCGCCAATCCGCTCCCGGGTCTTGCCGTTTTCATCCCACCAATCGGTAATGGTCCGGATAAAATCCTTAAGTTCGGTATAAGGCGGTTTCATTTCCATAAACGGTATGATAACCCAGGACATAAATGCCGACTTAACAATCGGAGCCTTGGCACCTATGAGTAATGTGGCACCGCCTTCTTTGCCAACCCTTAATGCCCGGGGCATTTCGTTAATACAATGCATGCAGCGGGTGCAGGACTCATTATCGATAACAATTTCCCGGGTTTCAGCATTGTATTTCACCGCTTTTTTCGGGCATTTATCCACGACCATTCCCTGAATGTCAAAACCGGCCTCGGCATATGCTTTTACTTCCTCCTGATTTACCCGGATTTCATCCCTCCAGGTACCAATTACCGAGAGATCAGCCCGGGCAATAGAAGCTACGCAATCGTTGGGGCAGCCGGCAATCTTGATCTTAAACT
The DNA here is from genome assembly GCF_000012865.1 of Carboxydothermus hydrogenoformans Z-2901. GTDB lineage: Bacteria > Bacillota > Z-2901 > Carboxydothermales > Carboxydothermaceae > Carboxydothermus > Carboxydothermus hydrogenoformans. The sequence goes on from NC_007503.1 coordinate 2,159,463, forward strand.
TATAGGGCCACATCGGCCGGTGAAGCTCATTTTGAAACTCCATGGTAATCTCATGGCAAACATCAAGGGTATCGAAGCAAGCAAACTCGCAACGGGCCGGACCAACGCAACAGCTCGGCGTTCTTAGGTCCGAACCGGAACCTCCCAGGTCAAAGCCGGCTTCTGCCAGTTCATCAAAGCAAGCCTGCAGTTTATCGGTGTCGGTACCCAGGAGAATTGCATCACCGGTCGAACCATGGAAGTTAGTTAAACCGCTGCCATATTTTTCCCAGATATCGCAAAGTTTCCGCAATGCTTCGGTAGTGTAAAACCAACCGGCTGGCTGGTTTACCCGAATAGTGTGAAATTCCGCTGCATCGGGAAACTGCTCCGGAACATCGGAGTAACGGCCAATAACTCCGCCACCGTAACCTTTTACCCCCACAATTCCGCCGTGTTTCCAGTGAACTTTCTTTTCCCGATAAGAAAGCTCAAGCTGTCCTAACAGCGCTTCGGCTTTTTTGTTTTTGGCCGCAGCTTTTTTAATTTCCTTGACAAAGCTGGGCCAACGCCCCTCCTCTAACTGGTCCAAAAGAGGAGTCTTTTTTTCCTCGTTGGCCATTAATTCGGCACCTCCTGCTTGTGATAATATTCTCATGTGTTCTCTACTAAAATCATAATTTTTCTAACATTTTCGGTCAATTAGGTTTATTATTTGATAAACTTATGGCGTTATTTTAATTTATTAATTTTTACTCTATTTTTCTCTTTAAATCCCCTTCCACATTTCAAAATCATCCTAAACATCCCGGTTTTTCCCGCTTTTATTTGTGATATCGGTAACTATCTATAAAAAAAATAAATACCGCTATTTGTGATATTTATAATTTTAGGGACAGTCCCTAAAGTTATCCTTAAAGTATGGTAAAAGGGACTGTCCCTACTTTATTACTTCCGTAATTCTTCTTCTCTTAATTGCCGCCGCAGAATCTTACCTACAGCAGTCTTGGGAAGTTCCTCTCTAAATTCAACTTTCTTCGGCACCTTATAAGCCGCAAGTCTTTCCTTACAAAAAGCTATTATTTCCTCAGCGGTAGCGGTCTCTCCATCCTTTAACACCACAAAAGCTTTTACCGTTTCTCCCCGGTATTCATCGGGAACGCCAACTACTACCGCTTCCTTAATTTTGGGATGCTCAAACAACACTTCTTCAACTTCCCGGGGATAAATGTTATAGCCGCTGGCAATAATCATATCTTTTTTCCGGTCAACGATATAAAAATATCCATCCTCATCCATACGGGCAATATCACCGGTGTAAAGCCAGCCGTCTTTTAACACCCGGGCCGTCTCCTCGGGCATATTCCAGTAACCTTTCATTACCTGCGGGCCTTTAACTGCCAGCTCTCCAATTTCACCAATCGGAAGTTCCCGTTCGTAATTTTCGGGGTCCACAATTTTAGCTTCGGTATCCGGGAAGGGAAGCCCAATAGACCCTACTTTTCTTTTACCCCCTAAAGGATTACAGTGGGTAACCGGCGATGCTTCGGACAATCCGTAGCCTTCGACCAGATGGCCGCCGGTAAGCTCCTCAAACTTTAAAGCAACCTCCACCGGAAGGGGAGCAGAACCGGATATGCACTCTTTAATGCTGTCTATCCCGTAGCTTCCGGCATTGGGATAATTGTTGATAGCAATATACATCGTTGGAACACCGGGGAAAACGGTCGGCCGGTATTTTTTAATGGTATTCATTACTTCATTTATTTCAAAGCGAGGTAAAAGCACCAGCGTTCCTGCATTTATAAGGGAAAAGTTCATGGCCACACTCATGCCGTAAGAGTGGAAAAAGGGTAAAACTCCTAACACTACTTCCTTGCCAAATTCACAGGAAGTCATCCAGGCCGTAACCTGCATGGGGTTTGCCAAGATGTTACGGTGGGTTAAAATTGCCCCTTTAGCAATTCCTGTGGTACCACCGGTATACTGCAATACCGCCGGGTCATTAAGATAGTCAATGGGAGGATACTCCACAGTATAACCTGCCGCCGATTTTACATAAGCTTCAAAATCCACCGCATCATCAGGAACATCATAAGGGCTAAAATCAAATAATATAATTTTTTCTAAATTCGTCTGGTTTTGCACCGCCTTTATCCGGGGGTAAAGGTTACGCATTGCCACAATAACTTTAGCCCCGGAATCGTTTAAAATGTGCAAAAGTTCCCTTTCCACGTACATCGGGTTTACCTGAACTAAAATAGCTCCAATTTTTTGAACCGCAAGATAAGTAATCACATACTGCGGAGTGTTGGGAGACATTAAAGCCACGCGGTCACCCTTTTTCACTCCATCCCGGGCAAGAGCTGCTGCCAAAAGATCGGTGTAAAGCTTTAACTCCCCGTAAGTAATCTCTTTCTGGTAAAAAATTAGCGCTTTGTGATTCGGCATTTTAGCCGCAATTTCATCAACTATTTGGGCTATCGTCTTATCAGGGTAATTTAAAGAATGCGGTACCCCTTCTTCATAAGACTTAAGCCAGATAGGTTCTCCCATCCCTTTTCTCCTCCTTTTTACTTTTCTCTCTTTTTTTAATATTTCGAATTTTTGTATTGTTCGATAAATATTATAACGCATCCCCCTCCAATATTTAACCCATCAACTGAATGAACGCTCATTTTTTTATCGACATGAATCGACTTCTAAAATCCCAAAAAATAAAAAACCGGGAAATCTCCCGGTAATAACAATCACCTTTTCTCCCGTAAAACCATCCGCTTGCCGCAGCACGCAAGCTGCCCTTTTCCACTCTCCAAAATTTCCACTTATTACCGCAAATCTCACATAAATACATCGTTTTAATTTACCACACTAAATAAGTGGCAATACCAATGGCCAAAAGTTCTTGTTTATCATTATACACCTCTACTTCACCAACTACAACCCTGTTTCCCGTACTTACTCTCCGGGCACGAGCCACAATATCGCCGCCAAGGCCGGGTTTTAAGTAATTTACTTTCAGTTCAATAGTCGCCGTTTTTTGTCCCTCGGTCATTTGCGCCACCACCATCGCACCTACCGCCGCATCAATAATTGAAGCAAAAACACCCCCATGTACCACTCCAAAAGTTTGAAAGTGGTGCGGTTTTAAACTAATCTTTAATTCCGCTTCCTGGGGCGTTACCTTCACCGGTTCCATCCCCATAAAGCTCCAAAAAGTGTCGTCCCGCAAAAGTTTTAACAAATCTCCCTGCATTTTCCCCCTCTTTTCTCTATTTTTTTGCTAACCTAAAATTCGCCGCTGAACTTAATTCACCTTCTTGACTATTCCGATTTTTTTACTTATAATTAAATTGAAAATGATTTTCAATTTCAAGGAGGTTTTTCTATGGTTAAAAGATTTTCTTTAATAGTCGTTATTGTTACCCTGCTTACTTTTGTCTTTACCTTTCCCTCTTTTGCCGAAAACCCTATCGGAGAGTACCAAAATCTCTTAAAAAGCCTTTATCAAGAAGCCAAAGAAGGTGAATGGGGGGAGGCTCAGGAACTTGCTTCTAAACTCCAAACTTTTTTTGAAAACGAGGAAAAAGAAATTAAAGAATTAAGCCCAAAACTTTATGAAGAATCGGAAGAATATTTGCCAAAAATTATCAAGTACGCTTCTAAAAAAGACTTCGAAGAGCTTTCCGAGTACTATGAGAAATTAACAGGAGCTTTTCCCTCCAGTGAAAAGAAAGAAGGTTTTGCCGGTCTTTTTGATAGCGCTTTGATAATTCTCAGGGAAGGATTTGAAGCTTTTCTAATCATAGGCGCGCTCTGGGCGTTTTTGCAAAAAGCCGGACAGGAAAACCTTAAAGGAAGTCTTATCCTGGGTGCAGTTACAGGAGTAGCCGGTAGCATTGCTGTTGCTTTTTTCCTCCTATCCGCTGCCGGTAAAGCTCTACCTCCAGCGGCATTAGAAGGTTTATCCTCGATTATTGCAGCAGCTCTTCTTTTTTATGTAAGTTTCTGGCTTCTTTCCAAAGCAAGCACCCACAGGTGGGAAGAGTTCATTAAAAATACCGCAAACCAGGCTTTAATCAGGAAAAGCTACTGGTCCTTTTTCGGCGTCTCATTTTTGGCGGTATTTCGGGAGGGTTTTGAAACTGTATTATTTTACACCGCTCTCTACCACCAGGTAAGCCCCTCAGGCTTCTGGAGCGGGCTTATTTCCGGTGCCCTTGGTCTTGTAGTATTAGTTTTTGCCATCGTTAAGCTCGGGGTAAAGATACCCCTTCGTCCCTTTTTCCTGGCTACCGGAATCCTCCTCTATTATCTAACCATTAAATTTGCCGGTTACGGCGTTCATGAGCTGGCAGAAATAGGCTGGATTTCGGAAACCAAGCTGGGTAATTTTAGCTTAAGCTTGCTTGGTTTTTACCCCACTTTAGAAAATTTAATTGTTCAGGGAATTCTGTTAGTAATAGGTATTTATGGAATTGGTAAAATCTTAACCAATCCCCCACAAGCCACTTAAATAATTTTGAAAGGCGGCCAATGCCGCCTTTTTTCTTTGCAAAGGTGAAATTTAAAGAAATTTTTAGCAATAATTCATTTTTTAGTTTTAACCATTATTTTTGGCGCTTTTCTCTTATTTTTGACTATTTTTGACTTTTGCATATTGGTCAGGAAAGGTCAATAATTATAGGTGAAAGGTCAAGGAAAGTTAAAATAAAATATAAAAAAGATACCCGGAGGTGGTTGGTATGCTCATGAGATTTGATCCCTTCAAAGAAATCTTTGATTTAAATCGCTGGTTTGCCGAAGCCTTTACTCCAATTAACAGAAGCCTTTCTCTACCAAGAGTTGACATCTTAGATAACGGAGATGAGCTTTTAGTTAAAGCAGAGCTTCCAGGTATTGAAGATAAGAACCAAATCGAACTCTACGTCCAAAACGATTATTTAATCATTAAAGGTCAGGTTCAGGATGAAACCGAAGCCAAAACCGACAGATACTATCGCAAAGAAAGATTCACCGGTAGCTTTGAAAGGGTAGTTTACCTGCCGGTGGAAGTGGAACCTGCCAAAGCCACTGCTGAATATAAAAACGGCATTTTAAACATCAAGCTTAAAAAAGCCCAAGGTAACCCCCAGGGATTTAAAGTAGATATCAACTAATCCCCCCTCCCTCCTTCCCCGAAGATTTACCGCTTCGGGGTTTTTTCTTTTTAAAAAATATGTTTTAATAGTAATGTTGGACGGGAGGGAGAATATTTGAATTATAATTATAACAAAATTCGTTATGCGATTGCTTTTGGCCATTTCTGGATAGATTTTTACGCCAACGTCTTAGCTTCTACCATGTACCTTTTAGCCCGGGACTTACACTTAAGCCTTACCCGCCAGGGAATTCTGGTAGCGGTTGTTTCGTTTGCCGGTTCGGTCATGCAACCGTACCTGGGTTATCTGGTGGATAAAAAAGGAAAAAGCACCCATCTCTTATTCAGCCTTTTGCTAATGGGATTACTTACTACCGCCACCGGACTGTTTCAAAATTTTTATCCCGTTTTAATCCTTTTTACCCTCGGCGCCTTAGGCTCAGCCCTTTATCACCCCTTAGGGTCTGTGCTTACAACCAGCATCAGCGAAAAGAAAAACACCGCTGTTTCTTTTTACGTCACCTGGGGAAATATCGGCTACTCCATAGCCCCGGTAATTCTGGTGCCGGTGGTAGAAGCTTTGGGACGAAAAGGGCTTTTACTTTTTTCTCTGCCTATGTTTTTAGCACTAATATTCCTCTATTTATCAAAAAGCCACCAGCTACCCCTTCCCCACGAAGAGCGTAAAGAAACTCTACCCTCCTTTCGGGCCACGATTAAAAGCGCCTTTACCGGCCTTCTGCTTTTAAACTTAATCGTTTGGGGCCGTGCCTGGATCCAGGTAGCCCTTGGCAACTATTCCATTCAGTATTTCCTGCATCAGGGGCTTTCGGCCAACCAGAGCAGTATCCTTCTTTCGGCTTATCTTTTGGCCGGAACAGCAGGGGTGGTAGCGGGTGGTTTTGTAAGTGAAAAGCACGGAGAAAGGTTTACCCTGCTTGCTACTTTCCTTTTGTCCGGAGCTACGTTAATAATGATGTTTTTCACTCCACCACCTTTTTCTTATCTTGGCATGCTTATAACCGGCTTTCTTTTAAACATGTCCTTCCCGGCCACCATCGTTATGGGGCAAAACTTAATCCCGGAAAACGCCGGAATGGTTTCCGGGATGATGATGGGGCTGGCTTTTGGTCTTGGCGGTATGGGTGCTATGCTTACCGGTACGGTGGCTGATTATACCAGTCTTGCTTTTTCTTTAAAACTGTTGGTGGTGATTCCCTTTATTATCTCCGCTTTAACGTTAGTTTATTTTCAAAAAATTTCCCTGCCTAAACCCAAAATAAAATAATTTTTGACATATTTAGATTTTTCCTGTATATTTAAGTTAAATTTATTTTTTTGGAGGTTTTGCGATTTGCGCAAGTTTAAGATTTTCACCGATAGTACCCTGGATTTACCCGAAGAAATTTTAAACGAAGAGGGAATTGAGATTATTCCTCTTTCCGTTCATTTTCCCGACGGCAAGAGCTATCTTGATCGCCTGGAAATTTCCGCTAAAGAGTTTTTAGCCAGGATGAAAGAATACGTCGAATTACCTAAAACCAGTCAACCATCCCCCCATCACTTTTTAGAAGCTTTTAAAAATGCCGTACACCAATTGGAAAACGTCGGCGAGGTAGTTTTTTTAGGGGTTTCGTCCCGGCTTTCCGGAACCTTTCAAACTGCTAAAATGGCTGCAGAAATGGTCAGCAAAAAAATCACCGTTATTGATTCAAAAACTGGGTCCCTGGGACTTGGGATTTTAGCCTTAAAGGTTGCGGAATGGTTAAAAGAAGGGATAAACCGGGAAGAACTTTTACACCGGATAGAAAAATTTAAAGAAGAGCATCGGCTCTTTTTTACCGTGGAAACCATGGAAAACCTGGTCAAAGGCGGGCGGATTTCCCGGATGAAAGAAAAGGTAGCTAATTTTTTAAATATAAAACCTATCTTTCACCGGACACCTGAAGGCGAAATAGCTCATTTAGAAAATGTCCGGGGGCGAAAAAGAGCCATCCAGAGACTAATTGAGCTTGCCGAACAACATGGGAAAGATTTTGAACAAAAAATTGTCGGTATAACTCACGCCGGCGCTTTGGAAGAGGCGCTTTTGTTGAAGGAAAAACTTCTGGAACGGTTAAAGCCGAAAAAAATTATCCTTTCCGAATTAAGTCCAGCACTGGCCACCCATGGCGGAGAAGGTACTTTACTGGTGACTTATTAAAAATAAGGGGACGGTTCAGAGCAGCAAAATGGATGCTTTAAGAACCGTCCCTTCCGTTTACTGTATTTCTATGCGGCGGGCCCGGGGATTGTTTTTGCCGGATTTTTTCATCCGCACCTCTAAAATGCCGTTTTGGTAAGAAGCCCGGGCATGATCCGGTTCAACTTCCGCCGGTAAAGCGATAGTTCTTGAAAATTTGCCGTAATAACGTTCACTCCGGTAAAACCGCTCTTGCTTTCTCTCCCGTTCATCCCGGATCTCGCCTCTTAAGGTAAGGCTTTCCGGCTCCACGATTACTTCAAGGTCTTCTTTGGCATTTAGTCCCGGTATTTCCGCCCGAACAACTACGTCTGCCCCTTCTTCAAAAATTTCCACCCGCGGGCTAAAGAGTCTTGCAGGGTTAAAGGGTTCCAAAAAATCTCCCCGTTCAAAAAACCGTTCCATCTGGTTTTTAAAATTTAACATTTCCCGCCAGGGATCAAAAGGTATAAGCATTTTCTCACCTCCATTTAATTAGCATGGAGGCTTTTTTATTTTTTATACGAAATTAATTTAAAGGCACCACCGCACCATTGTATTTTTCATTGATAAACTTCTTGATTTCTTCGGACTTTAAAGCTTCCGACAGTTTTTTAATTTCTTCGCGATTTTCATCGCCTTTGCGCACAGCCAAAACGTTGCCAAAAGTCTCGGCCGCTTCCGAATTGGCATCTTCGGCAATTAACGCATCTTTAGGAGTAAGCTTAGCTTCCTGGGCATAGTTGCCGTTAATCACCGCTCCATCAAGGTCATCCAGGGACCGCGGCAGCTGGGCTGCTTCTAATTCCACCACTTCCACTTTCTTGGAAGTTATATCCTTTACCGTTGCTTTGATCCCCACACCCGGTTTTAAGGTAATAAGCCCTGCTTTTTCCAAGAGAGCCAAAGCCCGCCCACCGTTGGTAGGATCGTTCGGAATACCAATTTTGGCTCCCGGTTTAAACTCGTCAATACTCTTTACCTTTTTGGAATAAAGCCCCATCGGCTCAAAATGGACTTTTACCGTCCAGGTAAGGTTAAGCCCCCGGTCTTTATTAAATTGCTCTAAATACGGGACGTGCTGAAAATAGTTGGCATCCAGCTCTTTTTCCGCCAAAGCGATATTGGGCTTTACATAGTCGGTAAACTCGATAATCTCCAGTTTGATGCCTTCCTTTTCTAAAATCGGCTGCACCTGCCGTAAAATTTCCGCGTGAGGTACCGGGGTCGCCCCAACTTTTAAAACTTTTTCGGTAGCTTTTTGGCTTCCGCAGCCAAAAAGGCCCAGAGTTAAAATTAGCACTAAGGCTACCAAAACTTTTTTCATTTTAACTCCTCCTCCTTAATTATTTTGTTTTATATTTACGGGCCAAAAAATTGCCCGTAGCCTGCACAATCTCCACCAGAGCTACCAAAATAGCCACGGTTATGAGCATCACATCCGTTTGAAAGCGCATATAACCATACCGGACACCGAGGTCGCCCAGCCCTCCTCCACCAATGGCTCCGGCCATGGCCGAATACCCGATTATAGCTATTGCAGTATTGGTTAAACTCAAAATAATTCCGGCTCGGGCTTCCGGCAAAAGTACTTTGAAAATTACCTGCCGGTTATTTGCCCCCATGGCCCGGGCCGCTTCTACCACTCCGGGGTCAACTTCCCTGAGATTGGCCTCAATTAACCGGGCAACAAAAGGCGCCGCCCCTATTGTTAAGGGTACTATCGCTGCGCTGCTACCGATAGAGGTCCCGGCAATAAGCCGGGTTAAAGGAGTTACCGCCAGCATCAGAATTACAAAAGGCGCCGAACGCAGGACATTTACTACCGAACCCAGAATGCTGTAAATTACCGGATTGGGCATTATCCCACCATTTGAAACGGCATTTAAGAGAACTCCCACCGGAATACCAATTACCGCTGCAAAGAAAAGAGATACTCCGGTCATATAAAGGGTTTCATAGGTAGCCTTCAGGATTTCCGGCCAGTATTCCACTTCTACACCACCTCCAGCTTCACCGAAAGCTCGTGCAAAATTTGCCGGACCTTGTCTCGTCTGTTTTCATCCCCGAAAATCTCTACCGCCAAAATTCCGTAGGGAACGTCTTTTAAATGTCCGATATTGCCGTAAAGGATGCTTAACTCCACACCCGTTTCTTTGATTATCCTGGATACCACCGGCTCATTGGCGGTATTGCCGGCAAAGCGCAGCAAGAGCACTTCCCGGTCAGGTCTTCTGGTCCGGGCATGGGCTAAAACCTCTTCCGGTAATTCCTTGCTGATTACGGTGTTAACAAACTCTTTGGTAATGGGATGCCAGGGATTTAAAAAGACATCGGTTACTACCCCTTCTTCTACCACCCGGCCGTTGTCCATTACCGCCACCCGATCGCAGATTTCGGTAATCACCCGCATTTCATGGGTAATGATAACTATAGTAATCCCCAGCTTTTGGTTAATTTCTGCCAGTAACTTTAGAATTTGTCCCGTCGTTTGCGGATCCAAAGCAGAAGTGGGTTCATCACAGAGAAGAATTTTCGGGTTTGCGGCAATCGCCCGGGCAATCCCCACCCGTTGTTTTTGTCCGCCGGAAAGTTCTCTTGGATAGCTCTCCGCTTTATCCAAAAGCCCCACCAGCTCCAGGACTTCCATAACCCGCTTCTTTATCTGTTCCCTGGGATAGCCCCCTATCTCCAGGGGAAAAGCTACGTTCCCAAAAACGGTGCGGGAATCCAAGAGGTTAAAATGCTGAAAGATCATCCCGATTTTTTGCCGCAAATTTAGAAGTTCTTTACTTGATAGCCGTGTGATTTCCACGCCATCCACCCAAACTTCACCGGAAGTAGGCCGGACAAGCCCGTTTATTGCCCGCAGTAACGATGACTTTCCGGCGCCCGATAAGCCGATGATGCCAAAAATTTCACCTTTTTTTATTTCTAAACTGACATTATCCACCGCTTTTACCTTTCTTTTCCCCGGATACGTAATTTCCAGGTTTTTAATAATAATCACTGTTACCACCTCTTTTGCAAAAAAATAACCCCCTTCCGGTTAGAAGAGGGTTTTACTCCTCCTCTTATCTCCCGGAATTTAATCCGCAGGAATTGGCACCATTGCCAAAAATATGGCCGGTTGCCGGGCTTCATTGGGCCAGTCCCTCCGCCACTCTTGATAAGAGGCGATCTATGTCATCGCCGCTATTTAGTTCGCATTAAACTGAGTTTGATTTTAAATTCGAAACTACCACCTGTCAAGTCCCTCTGAAAAAGTTTTAATTTTTTAAATTTTCTACGCTGCCTCCCGTTTATTAAAAAGATATATTCCCAGAATTACTACCCCCACCAGGTAAAGAAGGGTATATCCGAGAAAGTACAAGCTCGGGGGGTTGGCACTGCCAAATAAGGTTAAAGGTCCAGCAAAGTTGCTAACTCCAGAAAAAATATAAGACACCCCTTTGCGGTAAATAGCGTCGGTAGGAAGGGTAATACTGGTTAAAAGGCCGATTTCTTGCAAAATTTTCGTTTGTCCGGGAAAGAAGCTTGCCACCTGCTCCATCATCCCTCCCACCAGCGAAGCCATATACAGGGTAAAAGCAAAAAAACCGTTAGCCGCCGGCGACAACCGCACCGACCCGGTCAACGTCACCGCCGTTAAAATAAGCGGCATTCCGCTTAAGATAAGTCCTGCAAGCCAGACATTCTGTGGGATAAAACCGGTAATAACGTAAAACTCGGCTACCAGCGCCAATATTAAAATTATCGCCGCAATAATGCCTAAAAGACCGTAACCAATAAATTTTCCCAAAAATACCTCCCACTTTTTAACGGGACGTACCAGTAGCGGCTGTAAAAGCCACGCTTCTAATTCTCCGGAAATCGCCCCAACCGCGCTAAATACCGCTATCACGTTTACTGCAAAGGAGGCGAAAAACAAGCCAAAGGAAAAGAAAAAATTTAAAAGAATATAATGCTGTAACACCATATCAGGAGTAGGGCTTTTATATATTTTTAAATTATCGCTGATAAAATAAAGGCCGGTACCGAAAAGAATAAGGTAAACCACCGCTAAAATGACAATTACCAAAAGAGTTTTTCTGCGCACCGCTTCCCTTAAGGTATAACTAATTATCTGCCCCATTTTTGCCCTCCACCGCCTGGATAAATAATTCCTCGAGCGCCGCCTTAAACGGCCGAACCTCATAAATATTAGCTCCCCCGAGGACCAATTCCCGCATTATTGCCGGTACTTCTTCTTCGCTTACCCCCAAAAGCTTTAACCCATTTGGGGCTTCCCCGGTTTGATACCGGGATTTTAGTTTATTAAGAAGAGCTTCGGGAATTTCCCCGCGGATTAAAATCCCGCGTCCGGATAAAAGTTCCGCAAGTTTTCCCCGGGCTTTTATTTCCCCGCGGTTAATAATCGCTACACTATCGGCTACCATTTCCACCTCAGATAAAAGATGGCTGTTTAAAAATACCGCTACTCCTTGTCTTTTAAGGTCGGTGATAATTTCCCGGACTTCAATCCGGCCTACCGGATCCAGAGCCGAAGTTGGCTCATCCAAAAATAAAAGTTCCGGTTCCCCTAATAAGGCCACCGCCAGGGCCAGTCGCTGGCGCATCCCCTGGCTGTAGGTCTTGATTCTACTATCTTTTCGCTCCCAGAGTTTGGTCCGGGTTAAAACCTCTTCTATTCTTCGTTTTAACTTTTTCTCTGGAAGGTAGAGAAGCTTCCCGTGAAAGCGCAAAAGCTCTTCTGCCGTCATCCATTCCGGCAGGCGAATATTTTCCGGGAGATAGCCTACCTTACGACGGACATGCAAGTCTTCCGGGCTTTTCCCAAAAAGCCGTATCGTCCCCGAGGTAGGCTTTAATAAGCCCAGAGCAGTTTTCACAAAGGTACTTTTCCCGGCACCGTTTGGCCCTAAAAAAGCAAAGATTTCTCCGGGGGAAACCCCCAGAGAAATGTTCCGGCACCCTATTTCCCGGCCATAATATTTTGTTAAATCGACACTTTCTAATACCATGTTACCAGCTAAGCCCCCTTGCTACTTCTAAAAGGGTTTCTTTATCAAGAGAGCTTTCAATTACGGTAAGAATTCCCCCCTTTAAAAACACCAGCACCCGATAGCTTCCCCCCGATTGTTCAAGCATCTTTCCGGTTACACCGGCGATTTTAACATCTTCCACCGATGTTCCCTTGTAAACCGGTATCACCAGGGCGCTGTTTAAATCACCGGCAAGTCCTGCCAGAGAGCTTTTTAGGTCTCCGGGGATCCCCGGCAGCTCTAAGAGAACTTCGGCAATTTCTTCCGGCGTAATCCTGGCCCGGGTTTTTATTTCCGGTACTGCCTGACGGGTAATGCTAAGAAAACCACCATTATTACCGCCACCTGTCAGGTTGTAATTGGCCCGGTAACCAGGGTTTACGCTGATGTTAAACTCTTTTCCCTCCAAGGTTTCCGGAAATAGCTTCTTGGCTCCCAAAAACTTCAGCTGCCTATTCATCTCCTTAACATTAACTTTCACTGTTAATTTAAATCCTTCCCCTTGGTATAAATTATTCAATTGCGCATATTTTTCTAAAGTTGAAGGTAAATTTTCCGGAACGGGATTTAAAGATGCCGGAATATTTTTAATATCATTGGGAGCCAAATCCCGCGGTTTTAAAGTCACCTCTCTTTTAACCTCGATAAGTCCTTCTATCTTGCTTTCCCCCACCTTATTAAAAATATCGGAAAGTTTCTCCAGGTCCGCCGCATTAATCGAGACTATTTCGACCTTTTCAGCCCGGAAAAAGGTGTAAAGTTCATCGGCTATCGTTGGCGCCCCGATCAGGATTAAAGCGGCCGCCGCTACCGCTGCCACCCGGGGTAAAATTGCATTTTGCCAGAATTTTCTCCTAAGGCTTGCCGCATTAACCTTTTCGCCGTCAGTCAAAAGCGAAAGCTTTGTCGCGGTAAATTTTCTGGTAGCTTTAATTTCGTTTAACTTTTCCCGGCACTTCAAGCACTCTTCAAGGTGTTCCTCTACCTTTCTCATTTCCCCTAAATTTAGCTCATCATCCACATAAGCCATTAAAATCCCCTCATCCAAACAACGGCCCTTCAAATTACTCACCTCCGGATAATTTTAAATAACTTTTTTTAAACCGGGCCTGCGCCCGGCAGAGTTTCTGGCCCACCGAGCTTTCCTTAATCCCTAATTTTTGGGCTATCTCCTTGTATTTATAGCCCTTCTCCCGTAAAAGTAATAGTTTTTGTTCTTCCTCGGTAAGGGTTGCCAGAGCTTCTTTCACCAGTTCCACCTCATCAATAAAATTAATTCCGGAAGTTTTCGCTCCTTCTAACAGCGGAATCTCCCGAGCACTCCTGAGATAATCATAGGCAAGATTTTCTCCCACTTTAAAAAGCCAACCGACAGGATTATTTATACTGCTTATATCTTCCCTAAGTAGCCTGGCAAAACACTCCTGAGCCAGTTCTTCGGCTATATCTACCCTTTTTACAATACTATTAATCCTGAAGGTAAGTTTGGTATACATTTCCTTATAAAGGGTTTCAACTATACTGTGCTCCACCCTCTCCCTCCTTTACCGCTTTTTCTACCTCTAAGACGATTTTAACCCCTAATTTGTGACAGCCAAAGAAATATTTTCTCCGTTAATCTGCAATAAACACGAAACACTTTGGTAACAATTAGGTTTTATAATAAACTTAAAAGGAGGCGATATTAATGATGTGGAGATTTTTCCCGGGATTTGGCTACGGTTACGGTTATTACCCCGGCAGTTTACTAATAAACCTGCTTTTGTTTTTAGCTGTTATAGCGGTAGCAGCCCTGATTTTCCGCCGGTTTGGCATCTTTTTTCCCATGGGCGGCTGCGGCCATCATATTTCCCATACAAACCACCGCTCTTCGGCAGAAGAAATTTTAAGAGAGCGGTACGCTCGCGGGGAAATAACCAGGGAAGATTATTTAAAAGCTTTAGAAGATCTTAAAAAATAAGGGGTGATAACGATGATGTGGTATTTCTGGGATCGGCTAACTCCATGGAACATGCTTGGAGGTATCTTTATGATGATCCTAATGTTTCTCTTTTGGGCGGTAGTGATTTATTTCATCTTCAAACTTCTTACCAGAAACGATATTATAAATAAAGTTACCTCCGGAAAATCTCCGGAAGAACTTTTAAAGGAAAGATACGCCCGGGGAGAAATAACCAAAGAACAATACGAAGAAATGCTTCAAGATTTACGAAAATAGCGGGTGATTGTCATGTTCTGGTATTGCTGGAATCAAGCTTTAGGCCCCTGGAATATGATAGGAGGTTTTATTATGATGATCTTCGGCTTGCTTTTCTTGGCTTTGATTATTTACATCGCCTTTCAGCTATTAGCTAAAAACAACGGAATTACTAAATTAAGTATAACCAAATCACCAGAAGATTTGTTAAAAGAGCGGTATGCCAAGGGTGAAATTAGCAAAGAAAAATACGAAGAAATGTTGCACGACTTACGAAAATAGCGGGAAACCCCCGCTATTTTTGTTATAATTTAAGAAAAAAGTATTTTACGAAAAGCTATATAATGTATACGGAAGGTTTCCAATTGACCAAATTCAACCCATTAGTCGGTAGTTTAATCCCACCCAAGCCCACTGACTACTCTGTTTTATTTATCGGTTTATACCGACCACCAACCACTTACGACATATCACATTAAAGGAGGTCCAAGATGGACAACCTGACCCACGGACTTATTGGTTATGCCCTGGCCAAAGCCGTTTTGCCGGCAGGTACCGACCCAGCTTTAGCCAAAGCAATAACTATTGCTTCTGTACTGGCTTCCGAAGCGCCGGACATAGACTTTGTCACCCGGGCTTTCGGCCCTTTAAAATATTTTGAATACCACCGTACCCTGACCCATGCCCCCTAGGGAGTAGCGACCTTATCTTTGCTGGCAGCCGTTATTGCCTACTTTTTAAACCCCAAAGCAAATTTTGGCTATCTCTTTGGTATGGCCCTCGTTTCCGGCTTTATTCATGTTGGCATGGATTTACTTACTTCCTACGGAACAGCTTTGTTCTGGCCTCTATCAAAAAAGCTCTACTCCTACGATATTTTAATGATTATCGATCTGTATATATTGTTAATATTTGCCGGCGGTTTTCTTTTCTTTTGGCTGGGAAAGTCACCCCAGAAGGTATTTCTCACCACGCTTTTAATAGTTCTTCTTTATATCGGTGCCCGCTGGCAAATCCAGCACCATCTCTGGCAAAAGGTAGCTTTTCTCTACCCTGAAGCAAAAATAACCGTTTATCCCGATCCCCTCGACTTTTTCTCCTGGCGTTATATTGCCCAGGAGGGCAAAACAATCCATCAAGGAGAAGCTAAATTTTTAAGCGGTAACATAATTGAAACAAAAACCCTTGAATCCTCTGAAATCCCAGAAGAATCAAGGGTTGCCCTTTCCACTCCCGAAGCAAAAGCATTTTTAAATTTTGCCAAGTTTACTTACGTTAAAGTTAAAGATACACCCCAGGGGAGAAAAATTTATCTTTTAGAACCCCGTTACCATTTTCGAGGGCATTATGTATTTGGAGTATTAATTGAACTTGACAGGCAAAACAAAGTAGTTAAAACTTATTTAAACCAGTCTTTAGCTGACTAACCCCTTACGACAAAATAGATAAACACTAAATATAAAAGACCATTTATCAGTAAAAGCCTGGCTGATAGTTTCTTTTGCCACCGGTAACCAAGGTAAGCCAGCAAACCTGCCGTTAATGCCAGTATTCCCGATAGCCCGGCATAAAAATCCAGGTGCCAGTCGGAAAACACGATACCAAAAGCTGGAATTAAAGTGCTCTGAAAAACCATCGCCCCGGTAATATTTCCAAGAGCATAGGTATCTTTTTGGTCCCGAATCCAGATTATTGAGTTAAACTTTTCCGGAAGTTCGGTGGCAATAGGAGCAATTACCAGTGACAGTACCAGCGGTGGAATCCCTGCTGCTTTCGCTGCCGTTTCAATCCCTTTCACAAATTCATCGGCCCCCAATACAATCATTGTTAATGCCACCAGCACCTGAGCAATAATCGCCAGGGTGGGTGGGTCATCATGACGGGGAGCAAAATAACACCGGTCCAACTCGTGGCAGTTTTCTTCACCGGCAGGGGCAGTTATTGTTATCTTTAAATAATAAGCATAAGCTCCCACCAATACAAGGGCTACTATGACTTTGCCGGCATAAGGTAAAAAAGAGGCCAAGAGAGCTAAAGCATAAAAAGGTAAAAAGAACGTTAAATCCCGTTTAAACACCTCACCGTTTACCGCAAGTTCCAGGCGGTTTTCCCTTCTTTTAAAGGCAAGGGCTGATAACCCCGCTAAAAACATTGCTATAGTACTTAACATAAACGGTGCCCCTAAGATAGCCCCCACCCCGATGGCATGGGCATCGGCACCGGTTCCAAAGAGAATGGCTATAATGGGTATCATCGTTTCCGGTAGGGCCGTTCCCACCGCCGCCAGGACACTTCCTACCGTGCCTTCATTTAAATTAAACTTTTTTCCAAGCCATTCCACGCCATTGGTGAATAAAACCGCTCCCCCTAAAATAAACAGCAAGCTGCCAAAAAGTAAGAGTACAGTCATCCGTCCCACCTCTTTCTCTAACAATTTTTAGTTTACAAAAAAATAAGACCTTTATACCTAAAAAATAACTTCTTAGGTACAAAGGTCTTGCCTTTCGTGAAAGAACCGGGCTCTTCGCCGGGTTTGTCGGCTCTTTCTCCCGGAAAACCGGGCGGCTACTCCCCTTTGCGTCATTTAATTACTTTTTTGCGACATTTAATCACTTTTTATTATAGTAATTCTACCTTATTTTGACAAGTCCTTTAGATTCGGTAATTCTTTTCCCTGTAGATGCGATACCGTAAAAGCTCCGCTATTTCTGTGCCCGCCGCCGCTATCAATCCACCGTTTTTCCTCGCCTTCATAATTTTTTGATAATTTGTTATAATATTATTAACACTCCTCAAGAGGTGGTTAATCATGTCTTTTGTTTCCTATATCCGCCAACCCCGGGCGGCTATGCAAAAGCTGTTACTTTATCCCGGAAGCAAAAAAGCATTTTATAATTATTTTATAGCATCCTTTCTCTTACTAATTGGCCTTATGTTTTTCCCCTTTTCCCAGAGTTCAGACTACTTCTACCAAATTCTTTCTTTTAAACAGCCAGCAATAATTTTAACTTTTTTAGGTATCTTTATCTTATTTTTTTCTCTTATAGGTATAGTTAATCTTATCGTAGCTTACCTTACCGCCCTTATTGTCAGCAAAAATATTACAAAAATCGATCAGGACTTACTGTTTCAGCGGTTTTTACTGGGTTATTCGGAACTTATCTTGTTTTCTGCCTTACCCCAGGGATTGGCCTGGCTCAATCTGCTTAAATTAGATCTTATTTTTGCCGTATTAACCTGGGCCGCCCAACTATACGCCCTTTATCTTGCTTATCTCATGATAACTACCGCCATTAATTTGTTTAAATAAAGCCGGGGTCTACCCCCGGCTTAACACTTTCTTTTTCACATTTTCGTAATCCTTACGGTGAACGTATTTCATTCCCGACTCATCTAAACTTGCTACCCGAAACCAGCCGCTGGCAATTAAAATTTTAAGACGTGCCATGCTGATTTTTAAGTTTACAGCAACTTCGTTTAACGACAAAATTTCATCATTGTCAATAAATCTTTTTAAAACCTCCGGCTTGGGCTTAAAATTCTGGCAAAAACTTCCTTCCGGCAGTACCGCAAATTTCTCTATATCGAAATCCGGATCAAAAAACTCATCGGTTTCATCAAATAAACCGTAAACTTCCCGGCAAAGACCGATGGTTTTTGCGGAAACGGTAGTTAAATCCTCCCCCTGATACGAGTAAAACGTCATTTTACTTAAGAAATCCTCTCTTACTTCTACCGGCATCTCCCGTTCAAAATGAATGCAGTTTTTACAGGAAAAAGCCCGTTTTTTTGGCAGGTCTCTCCTTGTTGGCCGCCGGTACTCCTGATAAAACTTCCCTAAACCGTCATTAATATATTCGGCTAAAAGGTGAGCGTTATCGAGATATAGTTCTTCATCCTCTACCAGATGTTCATACACCGCTCCTTCTTGAGGTTCGAAAATTTCAATCACCCTGCCGTTAAATTTGCCTTTTTCCTTTAAGTTCTTCAACCACTGAAGAAAATTTTGCGCTTCCCGCTCATCATCAAAAAGGAGTAAGAACTCGCGCAGAGGAAAATAATTTTTCAATAATTTCTCCTGGTCATCCAAACTGTGCAAAACTACACAAGTCTGGAAGGCTGGGCTATTTATAGTCCGCCCTTTCAGAGAGTGCCCATTCCCAGCAGGCGGTATTTAAGCACTCCCATAGCCCCTGCCCCAAGAAGCAGGAACTCGTGCCCTTAACCGGGTCTCCCCGCTTGTCCTGAAAAGATTACCCTCTTCAGGACAGAGATGTCTCTTAAAACTTTCCCAGGGGAGAGTGGCGTTACCACCGCTACCTTGAGAACTCGCCAGAGTTTATAGCTTTCGCTACAGACGCTAATACTTGTTCCACCCAGAGGTATTAGTGCCTTCTCCGGCTCACTCCCAAGGCTTTCTATCAGTTTTATCGCTCTGTCTATCTCCTTTAGTTGCTTTTTCTTTAGTTGTTTGTTCTTAACCGTCCTCTTTACATGCTCTTTTAATTCCTCCAATTCGTCAGCATCTAAATTTTTTAGAATTGCCATATACCCTTCGGGAATTTGCTCTTTTAACCCAAGTCCTCTTCTTGCTATAACATACGCTGCTGCCACGTCCTTTCATCTACGTACCTCGAATTTAAATTAAAAATTCCTTGCAATTCTCGTTTGAGTTCATTTCTGCTTTTACCTTCTAAAAGCCTGTTATATGCAAATCTCATGCAGGATGACCATCTTCTCATAAGTTCTAATACTTTCTGCTTATCTTCGTGGTTAGCAAAGCTCAGCTTAGCCTGTATTGTTATCAAGCTATTTACCACCTCTTTGCCCGTAAATCCTGGCTGCAAATGATGTAACTATTGCTATTTCGATACCTTCTTCTGCCCTTTGGAGTTCTCACAGGAGTGATTAACCCTTCTTTTCCCAGTTTATAAGTGTTCTTCGACTGATTGAGTACATTTATTTTATTTTTTGCATACTTAATAACATCCATTACCACAAGGGTAAAATTATACCATTTTGCACTGCTATTACCGACTGTTGTTATCCTCCTTTAACAAAAATAAAACCATTAATTATCACTTTATTGTACTATTATATTCTTCAACTGTCAATTATTGCTTGACTTTTAAAATTTCATCCTTGCCAAAGGCAAAATGTCCTGACTCGTACCCTTTCCCTTCTACATTGATGATTACCCCTTCGGTACCAAACGCCCGGCCAAAGGTATTAACAATACTATCTATTTTTAAACCTTCAAAGGCAGAACCGGCGTTTAGCTCCGAGATTAACTCTCGGGAAAAGTTTAACCTTAAATTTTGGTCGGTACGCACGTAATTTAGTAGTTTTACGTCTTTACCTAATACCTTATATTTTTCTTCTTTTAAAATAGATGTTAATTTGTCAGCCAGTTCTTCTCCTGTCTTAAATCTTACAGTTCGCTCTTCACTTAAAAGCTTATCCACATTAGCCGAAGGGTAGTAAAGCGTCAAGGTTTTTGCCGGAAGATTCCCATCCTTCTCCCCATCCCCGTATTTTTTCAGGTTGTCTTCAATGGTGGCTCCCCCAGTAGCAATAAACCGCTGTTTAACAAGGCCTACCCCATTAGCAAAATACCTTTCGATAGTGTTATCTTTAGACTTTCCTACAACCTTCAGGCAGGTAAATTCTCCCGCCGGAACTTTTACTTTTTCTGAAAGACTTTCAATGCTCCAGGTAATATCTCCGGTTTTCCAGGTAGTACCTACTTTTAAGGGAGCTTTCAAATAGTACTGTTCCATGCTTGGAGCTTCATCTAAATGATTTATCCGCCAGTAACTTTCTTCCTTTGCATAAATAAGTTTTACCCCATTTTCACTTACCTCAAAAACTTCTGCCACATCCGTACCGCCATTTTGCTGAAGAAGCTGCACTCGATTACCTTCTATGAACTCCGTATCTACCCGGCCGCCGGCAAATTCGTTGCCTTCCCCTTCATATTCCCAGTACCAGTTCGCTTTTACCGGAAAGTAATCGGTAACCGTTAACTGTACTGGTTTTTCCGCTGGCTTGGGTGAAGGAGACGGGGTAGGCTCGGTTAACTCTTTTTTAGCACAACCTCCCGCCCCCAGCAAAAGCAAGAAAATTAAACTTCCCAACACAAAAAACTTTTTCACCGGAAAACCTCCTCAGCATAAGATGCACAAAAAAATCCTGTATTGCTACAGGATTAAGTTTGCCCTAATATCTGGCTAAAATGTATCTTTCCGGTTTTTGTCCGGGGAATTTGTTCTAAAAGGATTACGTTATTGGCCGGTACCGGCTGCTCCGCCAACTTGTTGGCAAACTCCACAAATTTAGTTTTGTCAAACCCGTTTTCCGGTACAATAAAGATTTTTAGTTCATCGTCCACCAGTAAAACGGCAATATCTTTAATTCCCGGAAAATCATCCAGGTATCCTTCTAACTCCCGATAGGGAATGATATTTTTGGTAACCTGAAAGAATTTCTTTAGATAATATTCAAAAGTATTTCGGGTCTGGCGCAATTTTTCATCCAGGCGTTTTGCTTCCGCTTCATTTTCTACAATATGAAAAACCGTATACGGGCAAGTTTTTAAACATTCACCGCAAAAATTGCATATATCTTTATTAACATTAATTTTTCGGGTTTCGGCATTATATGTGATCGCCCCGGTTGGGCAGCACTCCGCCGCTTTACAGCTTGGTTCATGCTGGCAGGCATCGTAATCAACGTATAAAAACATTGTTTCTCTCCCCCTATTTTAGACTCCACCGTCAAAATAATATTGCTTTAGTGAAAAGTTTATTTAAATTTATTATATGCAAATTTCCCAAAAAAATAAAGGGATAACAGAATTATTTTTTGAAAATTTTTATTTTTTTGTTTAAAAAACAGAAACATTTTTCTAAAGAAGAATTTGTATTACATCTCCGTCTTTAAGCTCATCGGTAAACCCGGCTTCGCGGTCATTTAAGAAGATTTTCAAGGAACTAACCTTCGGTGGAATTTCTTCCAAGTAGGGTAATACATCGGCTAAAATGTAGCTTGATTTTCCGCCAAGTTTCACCGTCCTGCCGTTTAAGGTAATTTTTATTGCCAAAGAATCATTATTCGGAAAAAAGACCTCTTCCCCTAAAACTACCTCATCTCCCGGGAAAAAGCGGTACTCTAAATCTACTTCCCTTCCGTTTACTAAAATTTTTCCGGTTTGAGCAAACAACGTCCCCACCGTTTCCCGGGAACAGATAATGAGGTTATCCCCTTCTTTGATCAAATAATCGTCGGCTAAAACCTCATTATTTAAGGTTACCAAGGGATTTAGAGCTATCTCTTCTCCATTTACTTTAATGACAATACTTCTATACTCGTTTAAAAGGTCTTTTACCGTAAGCTTTGCATCACCACCATCCCGGGCCGGTACAAATTTTATGGAATCTCCAGCCCCAACGGCTGTTTTTAAGGATGCAGTTTGTCCATTCACATAAATTTCACAAACCCGGGGTAATTCTCCTTTTACTTCTCGCCTCTTTCCGTTAAGATAAAACATTAAGCTTTTTCCTTCCTGGCCAAAGATTTCTGCCGGTGTTACTCCGGAAAGCTTTAATACCTCGCCGACATTTAAATTTTGCCGATGTAAAAGCCGAACCTCTCTCCCGTTTAAAAAGACGGTAATAAAACCGTGGTCGTATTTTTTCAGTGCAGTTAGCAGTATGCCAAGAACCGTAACTCCCTCGGGTCCCTTTAGCCTTTCCGGTACCGTTAAAAATTTTTGCTCCCTTAAGTCACATCCTTTAACCGCCACCCGGCTAACGTCAAGCCCTAAAAGCTCGGAAAGCTTTTTGGCAAGGCCGGGAGTCTTCGCTCCTCCTCCCACTAAAAATACCGCTTTGGGAGTCCCCCCGTTAAGCCGTTTAATTTCTTCGGCTATTTTTCCCGCTATCCGCTCCACCGTCGGCTCAATTCTGGAAATTATTTCTTCCGCCGGTAATTTAACCTCCTGTCCCAGAATATCGTAAAAGGCTATCTCTTTGTTTAAAGCCAATTGCTTTTTGATATTTTCCGCATCGGGAAAATCCACGAGAAACTGCCGCATAATTTCTTCGGTTACCTCATCGCCCGCTTCCGGTACCATCCCGTAAGCTACCGCCGCACCATCCCGGGCAATAGCAATATCCGAAGTACCGGCCCCTATATCCACCAGGGCTATGTTGAGTAACCTCAGGCTTTCGGGAACAGTAGCCGCTATGGCCGCGATAGGCTCCAGGGTTAGGCTTAACGGTTCTAACCCCGACCGTATAAGAACCGCTTGCAGGCTGGCAGTAACCGTTTCCGGCAAAAATGTGGCCACCAGCTCAACGCTCATCTTTTTCCCCCGGTGTCCTTCCAGTGCTTTAAAAGGATAGCCGTCTAAATAATAATTAATGATGCTGTAACCCACCAGTTCGTACCTTACATCCCCTTGATTGCTCAGCGCTTCGGTTGCCGCTTCCAAAGCCTGGCTTTCCAATTCAAAAACCTGCCGGGCGCTCACCTCGCCCCCGGCAATTTCTTTTTCGGCATAAGCGGTGGCAGTATAAAGGGCTCGTCCGGCCGCTGCTATCGCCGCTTTGGTAAGTTTTATTCCGAGCTCCTTTTCTAACTCTTCCTTGATTTCCGTTACAACCCCCGCTACTTTAGCTATATCGTGAATTTGCCCGTCTAACATGGAGCGTTCGTTATGCTCCCGCATGGTTTCTTTTAAAATTTTTATTTTTCCATCTTCCAAAACTTCCGCGACAACCCCGATAACCGTCCGCGTTCCTATATCTAAAGCAAAAATTATATTTTTTTCATCCATACCAATCCCGCCCGTATTTTTTTTATACCTTATTATTCGCTATTTTTCGGTATTCTCCTTTAAGAATTAACGTTTATTAAACTTTCTTCGCATATAATCCAGTGCCTCTCCGCTATTCCTTATCTCACCCCGGGCCCAGGCTTTTAAAAGATAATTTTTAATGTGCCCCACCGCAGGAGATTCGGGAAGATTTAAAGTTTTCATAATCTCTTTTCCCGATAGCCCTTCCTTAAATTCCAGGTATCCGTAATAAAAATTTATTAACCCCCTTAAAAATTCTAAATCGTCCCGGGCTTTTTCCCCTTTATCCGCAAGATACAGAAGAATTAACTCTAAAAACAAATCTCCGGTATCATGTACGAGCCGTAAAATTGCCTCACCGCTTACTTTTGCCGCCGTTTTTAGAGATAAAAGCCGCATGTGGTTTTGAATTAAAACAGTTAAAACCCTTTTTTCCCGGTGGGAAAAGTTAAGATAATCAAGAAAAGGTTTAAGCCTGTTTACACTTTCCTTTTCATGGCCAAAAAAGCGGGTTCGCCCCTCTTTGTCATAAGATAATGTCCCGGGTTTACCGATATCGTGAAAAAACGCCACCATTTTTAAAAGATACGGCGGATAATCGCTCCTGATCCCCAAAGGGTTATCTTCCAAAAGCTCTTCCATTCGATTTAACGTATCTATTAAATGCCGGTAAACCGTCTCCGAGTGGTGATAATTTTGGTAAAGCTCATACCCTTCCTTCAATCCAAGATTAAACACTTCAAAAAACCCCGTATGAAACAGCATATCTACCATTGGTACGGCAGGTTTTAAGGTGAAAATTTTTTTAAGCTCCTCCGCTACCCGCTCCCCGGGCATTTTCTTTATATATTGTATATATTGTTTAAATACAACCATTGTTTCCTGCTCTACGGCAAAACCAAGCTCTCCCGCCAGGCGTATTCCCCGTAAAATTCGTACCGGGTCTTCTAAGATGTTTTCCGCACTAATCATCCGGATAATCCTGGCCTGTAAATCGTTTCTACCTCCGAAAAGGTCGATAACCTCTCGGGGAAATTCACCGTTAACCGGCAAAGCCAGGGCATTTACCGTAAAATCCCGGCGTCTTAGGTCTTCTTCCAAGCTTTCCCCAAAAACCGGCAGAATATCCACCTGGTAAGTTTCGCCCCCATCCTTAAAGACCAGCCGGTAAATTAAAAGTTCTTCCTTTAGAGGAAAAAAGTTTCCCCCAAAAGCTTTTAAAAGTTTCTCGCCCACTTCCCGCGGCTTTTGAAAAGTAGCCAGGTCTACGTCTTTGACCGGGCGGGAAAGCAGCATATCCCGTACACTACCGCCCACAAAGTAAGTTTTGGAGTCTTTGATGACTTCTCTTACCTTTTGTAAAATATCCATTTAAGTCGCCTCTACTTTCTTCTCTTTTCGGAATCCTCAAAGCTTTGTCCTTTCAATAAATTGTCGAAGTATGGTATAATTACGTCGGTTTTAAATTATTCTAATTATTTTTATCAACGGGGGGGTGGTAAGTGATGTATGAGATAGATTTAACCGACGTCGTTATAGCTTTAACCAAAGCTTTAGAATTTACCAATGAAGACCTGGGATATCACCACGAACGGGTTGCCTACATAGCCGCTTCGATCGGGAAAAAACTCAATCTTTCGGAAAAGGATTATGAAACTTTGTTTTGGGCTGCCTACTTACACGATTTGGGCGCCGGAGCAAAATTAGTCGACAGGGAAATTCATAATTTAGATAAATACGACACTGCCCATGCCAACTTTGGCTATGAACTTTTAAAAGATGTACCGTTTTTTACCGAAGTAGCTCAGGTAATAAAACATCACCATACCAAATATATTAATTTTACTTCCGCTGAAAAAAATTCCCCCCTTGCTTTCTTAAGCCAAATTATCTTTGCTGCCGACCAGGTAGATTTATATTTAAAACCAAACAAACTTGCCCTTTTACAACGAAGTGAAATTGAACGGTTTTTTAGGAAAAATGTTCAAATCCTCTTTAATGAAGATGTAGTTGAAGCTTTCCTGGATTTATCTCAAAAAGAAAGTTTCTGGCTTGACCTTACTACATATTATATTGAAGATAGATTAAAGGCTTTAAGACCAAAAACCAAAATTTTAGCCGGTGAACAGGGGCTAAAGCTTTTAACCGTGCCTTTTGCCCGGATTATCGACGCGAAAAGCCCTTTTACGGAAAGGCATTCTTTAAAAGTTGCAGCCCTAAGCGGCCAGCTTGCCGAAATTGCCGGCCTTCCCGGGCAAAAATCTTTAATTGAAATCGCCGGTCTCCTGCACGATATCGGAAAACTTTCCGTTTCCAATAAGATTTTAGAAAAAAACGGCCCGCTAAACGATGAAGAGTATGCACTAATTAAAACCCATCCTTATTATACCTATTACTTACTAATACAAGTCACAGGTTTTGAAAAAGTCGCCCAGTGGGCCGGTTACCACCATGAACAGCCCAACGGCCAGGGTTATCCTTTTAAGCTTACCAAAGACCAGCTTGACCTTCCTTCCCGCATTCTGGCGGTAGCCGATAAATGGGTCGCTTTAAGGGAAAACCGGCCTTACCGGGATGCTTTAAGTATTGAAAATGCTCTCGATATCTTGGAAAACATGGCCCAAAAGGAAATAGTAGACCCTGAGGTAGTAAAGCTTTTAAAAGAAAATATCGATTATCTGGAAAAATCTCAGGAAGAAGAAATTGGTCAGATTACCGGGAAAACTAACGAACCGCTCCTTAGCTAAGGAGCAATTTCCCCTGCCCAAAATAAATGCCCTCTATCGGAAATTTTGGTAGAGGGCATTTTTGTTAAAAGCATTTTGACAAAAATTAACCTTTTCCTGCAATATTTAAAAAAAATTTTTGTCCGACAATATTAAACGTCCGCCGGATAACATCGGTGCAAGCTTCTTTTTCACCCCTTTAAACCCCGTCATGGTTTAAATACCTTTTTTTAAACTCAACAAAGCTAAGCTTTTCTTTTATTTCTCCCCGGTCCATTACCAGAATTTCATCCATCTTTTCTAAACCCCTCAAACGGTGGGTTATATAAACAAGGGTTTTATCCCCCGCTACTTCCCAAATATTATCTAAAATCTCTTTTTCCGTTATACTATCAAGGCCGGTAGTTGGCTCATCTAAAAGCCAGATAGGAGCATTTTTTAAAAGCAGCCGGGCTATTAAAAGCCTCTGGCGCTCCCCGCCCGACAAACGTTCCCCCCGCTCTCCTACTTCAAAGGAAAGCTTTAAATGAGAAAGCCTAACTTTTTCGAGTACCGCCAAAAGCTCTTCTTCCTGAGCTTCAGGTTTGGCAATCCGTAAATTTTCCTCAAGAGTACTGTTAAAAATAAAGCTTTCCTGGCTTACCACCCCAAAAAGGGTCCGCACCGCTTCCGGAGAAAAGGTCTTAAGTTCTTCACCCCCGAGGAAAATTTCCCCTTTATAATCATAAAAGCGCAAAAGAAGCTTTAAAATACTGCTTTTCCCTGAGCCGCTGGGGCCCACCACGGCTATCTTTTGCCCCTCCTTTAGAAAAAAGCTCACTTCTTTTAAGGAAGGCTCAACATTTCCTGGGTAAATCAACGTCACCTTTTTAAACTCTAAAGAAAAGTCGCCGGGTAAATCAGTCCGCCCGGCTCCCTCAATAACCTGCGGGGGCTCGTTTAATATGGAAAAAATCCTTCTGGCACTTTCCTTGCTTTCCTCCCAGTACTGCCGGGCCGCAGCTGCCGGTAAAACTGCTTCAAAAGAAGTTTGCACCACTAAAACCACAAGAGCAATAAGCACTCCGGAAAGTTTTCCCTGGGAACTTAAGTAGACTGCCAGAAGTAACGCTAAAAAGCCGGAAAAATGACTTAAAAAGAAAACAGTGCTCTCCGAGAAAGCAGTTAAATTTGCCGCCATCTTACGTAAAGCTATAAGTTTTTGGGAAAGCTTTTGGACCCCTAAAACCTTTTCCTCCAAACTATTGTTGGTTTTTAAATCAATATACCCGAGGATTAGTTCCCCAATGCCGTCGGCTAAAAAAGCTCGCTCCGTGCGAAGTTTTTGGGTAAATTCCAAGCGCTTCTTTCCCAGAAAGGCGGGTAAAAAAATGGTTGCAATTATAAATCCTGAAAAGAGGAGTAAGGAAAACCAAAAAGAAAATCTCCATAAAAAAATCCCGGCTAAAATTAAAACCCACAATATCACAAGGTACGGATAAACCGCCCGTAAGAAAAAGTTTTGTAAGCTTTCCACATCCGCCACCATCCGGGACAGTAAATCGGTGCTGCGGGCTTTTTGGAAAATTGCCGGAGCTTTGGGTTCTACTTTTTCGTAAAAAAACTTACGGATTTCGGCTAAAAAATTAAAAGTGGTCTTATGGGAAAAATACCGTTCCAAATACCGAAAGACCGCCCGGGAAAGTCCGAAAAATCTCACGCCTACAATGGTCAGGGTCAAAGTATACGCCCAGGGCTTAAGCGCTGCTTTGGAAATAAGATAAGCCGATGTGGCAAATAAGCCAACACTGCTTACCACGGTAAGCGTCCCGAGAAATACCGCCAACAAAACTCCCCTAAGATCGTTTTGTAAAATTTTAAATAATTGTTTCATACTTCCCCCCGGTAAGCTGTAATTAATTGCCGGTATAATTCATTTTCCGCTAAAAGCTGTTCGTGCCTTCCCATACCCCGGATCTCTCCCCGGTCTATCAAAATGATTTTATCCGCCCGGTAGAGACTCGAAAGGCGATGGGCTATGATGATTACCGTCCGGTTTTGGAAAAGCTCATCAAAGGCTTTTTCCAAAAGTTTTTCGGTATGAGCATCAAGACCTGCGGTTGGCTCATCTAAAATTACAATTTTTGCGTCTTTTAAAAACACCCGGGCTAAAGCAATTCGCTGGCGTTCCCCACCGGATAACCCCCGCCCTCCTTCGCCAACCTTGGTGTCATAACCCTGCGGAAGTTCGGCAATAAATTGATGGGCCCCGGCTAAACTCGCCGCCCGTTTAATTTCTTCGCCCTTTGCTCCTTTTTTCCCAAGGGCAATATTTTCCGCTATACTTCCCGGAAAAATAAAGGGCGTCTGATGAAGATAACCCACCTGGTCATACCAGTCTTTTTCCTTAAGTTCCCAGAGGGGAACCCCATTTATTAATATTTCTCCTTCTGCCGGTCGCATAAGCCCCAGCAGAAGCTTTACCAGGGTAGACTTACCAGCCCCGCTGGGTCCAACAATCGCAACCTTTTCCAAAGGCTTTATCGTAAGATTAATATTTTTAAGAACTTCTTTACCCGGTATATAACTATGACTTACCTGTTTAAGGATAATTTCCGGTGGAGAATCCCAGGTAATAGACCGCTTATTTAAAAAGACCCGGCTTTCTTTTTCCTCTATTATTGTCCACAGTTTTTGCGAAAACGCTATCGCCGTTCTGCCCGCATGAAAACTGCTTCCAAGATTCCTTAAAGGTAAATAAAGTTCCGGTGCTAACAGTAAAACAAAAAACGCCTGTAAAAACTCCATTTTTCCGTATAAAAGCCTTAACCCCACTTCTACCGCCACCATCGCGGTGCTGATGGTAGCTAAAACTTCCAGGGCAAGGGCTGAAAGAAAAGCAACCCTTAACACCTCCATGGTGGCATCCCGGAACATTAAACCGCTTTTTTTAAGCTCATTAACCTGCTCTTTACTCCGGCCAAAGGCCTTTAAGTCCGCTATCCCCTGTAAAAGCTCGAAAAACTTGCCGCTCAAGCGGGATAAGCTGCTCCACTGTTTTTGGGCCAGTTTCTCGGCAAAACTTCCAATCAGCATCATAAAAACGGGAATTAACGGAGCGGTTAGCAGCATAATTATTCCGGAAATAAGGTCTAAAGCTAAAACCACTACCAAAATCATTAAAGGTATGATCCCGGCACTTATTAGTTGCGGAAGATACCGGGCATAGTAAACCTCGAGACTTTCTACCCCTTCTAAAATCAGAGTTAAAAGCTCTCCCGTTTTTTCCGGCAGTAAAACTTTTGTCCCCAATGCTGCTATTTTTTCCAAAAGCACATTCCGTATTTCGCCGGTAACTTTAGAAGCAAGATTGGCCCCTACCTTTTCTCCAAAATAACCCAAACTAAATCTTAAGGTAACGATAAGAAATAATGCCGGGAAAAACGGCCAAAGTTCCCCAAGCCCTTTTTTAGCTAAAAAGGCCCCGTTGATGATATACGCTATTAAATAAGCCTGGGCAATAATCGCACCGCCGCTTATAAACGACGTTAAAGCGATTTTAACTAAATACCCTTTATATTTTAGCGCTTCTTGATTTAATCTTTTTTCGATCATAGCTACCCTCGGTTTTTTCTTTAAATTTTACCATAATAAAGGAAAAGCGGCAGCTTTACAGCTACCGCAATATTTTTAATATCCGTTCCGCTCCGGTGAAGCTTTACCCCGAAACACCCGGTAAGTATAGATAGTGTATAAAAGGACGATCGGTACCCCGATTAACGCGACAATGAGCATTACCTTTAAAGTTAAGGGCGAGGAGGAAGCATTGTAAATTGTAAGATTTTTGACCGGGTCAGTAGCAATTACCCAGTTGGGATAAAGCCCCGCCGCCACGGTTAAAATCATCGTGGCAAAAGCTATAGATGAAGCGGTAAACACCTTCTGGTAAGCGTTTTTCCGCACCCAGCCCGGGATAAGGATAAGGGATACTAAGGTTATAAGCGGTAAAACATATAAAAGGGGCAATTTTTGATAATTTTCCCACAAATGCGGTGCTGCCATTTTGCTGTAAATCCCGCCAATTAGCCACAGTACCAGTAAAATCACGGCAAAATTTTTGCTTAAGTCCCGAGCTCGTTTTTGCTGGTCCCCTTCGGTTTTTAACGCTGCATAGGCCGCCCCCTGCAGCAGAAAGGCAAAAAGCCCAACAATACCAAAGCACAGGGCAAAAGGTTTTAAAAGGCCAAAAAAGGTACCGGCGTAATTTTGCTCAGCATCTAAAGGTATACCGTAAACCACATTGCCTACCGCCACTCCAAAAAGAAGGGCCGGTAAGAAACTTCCCAGGAAAAATAAGCCGCCCATCAGCTTTTGCAGTCCCGGAGTATCTACTTTAAAGTAGTACTCCACCGCTACCGCCCGGAAAATCAACGCAAACAGTACCAGCATCATCGCCAGGTAAAAACCGCTGAACACCGACGCATAAACCAGAGGAAAAGCGGCAAAAAGCGCTCCACCGCCGGTTAAAAGCCAAACTTCGTTGCCATCCCACACCGGACCAATGGCATTGATTAAAATTTTTCTTTCCTTATCGGTTTTCCCAAGGACGTAAAATAAACTACCCACGCCCAGATCAAAGCCGTCTAAAAGGGCATAGCCGATAATCAATACCCCCACCAGCAAAAACCAGACGGTATTTAAATCCACCCTACGCCACCTCCCTTTCCGCTACACCCAAAGCATTTTCATTATGGGTCTTAACGGTCCGCACCATCAGGTAAAGCATCAAACCGCCCAGGAAAAGGTACACAGCTATGAATAATAAATTGGTCAACACTAACTGCCCTGGGTCAAGCTTCGAGACCGCATCGGAAGTTTTTAAAAGACCGTAAACAATCCAGGGCTGACGCCCGACCTCGGCGGTTATCCACCCCAATTCATTGGCAATATAGGGCAGGGGAATAAAGTAAAGGAGGAGTTTTAAAAGCAACCGGTTATTGTAAATTTTGCCCCGGATAAGCTCCACCACCGCCCACAAAAGGGCCAATGCCATTAAAATCCCGAGACCTACCATTAAATGGAATGAAAGGAAAGTTGGTAATATCGGCGGCCGTTCCTCCCGGGGAAACTCTTTAATACCCTTTACAGGCTGATTTACATCACCGTGAGCAAGATAGCTTAAAAGACCCGGAACTCCTATTTCAAAGACATTTTTCTCGTTTTTGGTATCCGGCCAACCTAAAATAAGGAGGGGAGCTTTTTCCTGGGTCTCCCAGAGGCCTTCAAAGGCAGCTAACTTAGCCGGTTGAGTTACCGCCACCTGTTTGGCATGAATATCGCCAAAATAAATCTGCAAAAGGGCAAAGATAAGTCCAAAGATTATCCCAACTCGTAAAGACGGCCTGGCAATTTCCACATTTTTCTTGCGTAAGAGATAGTAAGCGCTTATACCCATAACAAAGAAGGCCGCAGTTACATAAGCTCCATCCAAAGTGTGCAAAAAGCGCGGCAAGGTAGACGGGCTAAATACCGCTTCTTTAAAGCTTGTAAGAATTGCCCGGCCCCCTTCCAGCTTATAACCCGCCGGCGTTTGCTGCCAGGAGTTAGCAGCGATAATCCAAAAAGCTGAAAGGTTTGTGCCAAAAGCAACCAAGACCGCACTTAAAAACCGCATTCCCCGGGAAATCTTATCCCGACCAAAGAGCAGAAGACCGATAAACGTGGACTCTAAGAAAAAGGCAAAAACTCCTTCCGCCGCCAGAGGTGCTCCAAAAATATCCCCCACAAACCGGGAATAGTCAGCCCAGTTGGTGCCAAATTGAAATTCCATGGTAATCCCGGAAGCTACTCCAACCGCAAAATTAATGGCAAAAAGTTTAGTCCAAAACCGGGCCATTTTATCCCAAACCTCGTCGTTAGTCCTCCAGTACTTGTACTCCATGTAAGCGATCAGCACTGCTAAACCCAAGGTAAGGGGTACGTAGAAAAAGTGGAAAATAGCGGTTATGGTAAACTGCAAACGGGATAACGCCGTGAGATCCATCATCCACCCTCCTTAAAAATATACTTTTTTAGTATAGTTTTGGGCAAAATTTTTTAAAGGTTTTGCTCCCTTTCCAAAATTTTTTTAAAACTCACCGTTCCCAGCCGGGCAATGATATCATTTTGGATTAAGGAAAGCTCTTGGTGAATGGCACACCGGCCACCCCGCTGACTGGTGCAATACTGGGGATCGATTAAGCAGCGGTTAATCTTTACCGGTCCCTCCACCGCTTCCACCACATCTAAAAGTGTTATTTCTTCCGGATCTTTAGCTAAACTAAAACCGCCCCCCACCCCGCGGTAAGATTTTACAATCCCCGCTTGTCCCAGCTGCCGCAGGATTTTTAGCAAAAACCTTAAGGGGATATTTTCCCGCCCGGCAATTTCCTGGGCTTCTACCACCTCCCCATTCCCTTTTCTCGCCAAGTACAATACCGCCCGAAATGCATAATCGGTTGCCTGAGTTAGATTCATCTCTTCCTCCAAAGTATACTAAAATAGTATTGTTTTCTTTAAAATAAACCATTTATATCCCTTTTGTCAAGTAGTAATTTGGGAATAGTCCCCATTTTTATACTTTACTATAACTCAGAACCGTCCCTCCTGGGGTAGTTCTTGAACCTGGGAAAGCTTTTTCTCGATATTTCTGGTTTTCTTTACGGCATTGTCGATTTCATTGGTGGCAGCTTCAAGTTTTTTCCGGGTTTTATCCAGAGCTTCCCCGAAACGGGCAAATTCGGTTTTTACTTCCCCCAGGAGGGTCCAGACTTCAAGAGAGCGCTTTTCAATAGCCAGGGTTCTAAAGCCCATCTGCAGGCTATTTAAAAAAGCCGCTAACGTAGTAGGTCCGGCTACGGCAACGCGATATTCCCGCTGAAGCCTTTCTACCAAACCATTTCTTCTTAAGACCTCGGCATATAAACCTTCCGAAGGCAAAAACATAATAGCAAAATCGGTGGTATGGGGAGGATCTAAGTATTTTTCCCGGATTTTCCTGGCTTCATCCTTAATTCTATTTTCCAACGCTTTGGCGGCTTCTTCGGCTAAAAGCGCATCTCCTTTATCGATAGCATCCAGTAATCGCTGGTAATCCTCGGTAGGAAACTTTGCATCAATGGGGAGCCACACCGGGCCATC
The DNA here is from genome assembly GCF_000012865.1 of Carboxydothermus hydrogenoformans Z-2901. Classification (GTDB taxonomy): domain Bacteria; phylum Bacillota; class Z-2901; order Carboxydothermales; family Carboxydothermaceae; genus Carboxydothermus; species Carboxydothermus hydrogenoformans. Next base: position 2,192,789 of record NC_007503.1, read on the forward strand.
CTTTTGCCCGGGAAGCTTAATGGCAAATTCTACCCGCTCCTCCGAACCTTTTTTCGTGGCGATGTTTTTCTCGTACTGCTCCGGGGCAAAAATCTGCTCTAAAATTGCCCCAAGCTGAATTTCACCAAGGGTTCCCCTGGTTTTAACGTTGGTTAAAACTTTCTTTAAGTCTCCCACTCCCGCCGCTAAAGCCTGCATTTCTCCCAAGCCCCGTTGTACCTGCTCTAACCGCTCGCTAATAAGCCGAAAGGATTCCGAAAGCCGTCGCTCCAGCGTGCCCTGAAGCTTTTCATCGACGGTAGCCCGCATTTCCTCCAGCTTTTTAGCGTTATCCTCCTGCAAGCGATGAAGATTATCCTCTACCGTTTTCCGCACCGCTTCCAACCGCTGCTCGGTTTGCAGCATAAGCCCGGAAAGCTGTCTTTCTACCGCCTCTAACTGATTTTTCTGTAAAATCCCGATCTGACTTAAAGACCCAAGCATGGTATCGCGAAAATCTCTTAAGCTGTCGCTTAGGTCTTTTCGGTTTTGGGCAGCTTCCTCCCGCAGGGTACTATTAAGACTGCTTAAAAGTTCCTTGAGAAAGTTAATGCCGGTAAGAAGGCTTTCTCTTTCCGGAAAACGAATTTTCATAAAAAGGATGATTTGGAAAATAAGGATGATAAAAAGCAGAATAAAAATAAATATTTCCAAGATTATGTCTCCTTTCATTTATTATTCCAGTTTCTAACTTCCAACCTCAAACCTCTAAAAGGGACGGCTCTCCAAAAAAACTGTAATCAGTCGTCCATCGGTAATAGATGGCAGGTAAGAAAAAAGAATTTGCAGACCACCGACCACCTACCACTGACCACCTATATAATTGTTCTCCCTATGCTCTCGATTCTCCTTTTCAGGCAGGGAAGGCAGGCGTCGGGATCTTCGTTTACGCAGATTTTACCGGGATAAAGCTGGTAGAGAGGTCGGTACGGTTGCGGGGTCATATTGGGCATAACCACATTGGCCCCCACTTTTAAGCCAAGCTCCCGGCCCTCGGGATGGATGGTACCAAGGGCCGTAGTGGCAGGGATATTGGCTTTAGGGAGTATAATCCGGGTCAGGGCAATCATTGTAAGGGTTTGCTCTAAAGTTCCGCCCTTTTCCTTGGCCAGCGGTGTATCCGGATGGGGAATAAAGGGACCAATCCCCACCATCTCCGGTTGCAGCTTCTCCATAAACAATAAATCCTCCCAGAGCATATCGTCCGTCTGCCCCGGAAGGCCTACCATATTCCCCGCACCTACCTCGTAACCAAGGTCTTTTAAAGCATAAAGGCAGCGCACCCGGTTAAAAAAACTTCCGTCCGGATGGAGTACTTCATAAAGTTTACGGTTTGCCGTCTCATGCCGCAAGAGGTAACGATCCGCCCCGGCTTTTTTTAATTCCCGGTACGCATGAGTAGAAAGTTCCCCGATACTTAAAGTAACGTAGACCCCAAGTTCTTTAATCCGGGAAACTATCCCTACCAGGTCCTTCAGTTTGTAATAGGGGTCCTCACCGCTCTGGAGTACCACGGTTTTTATCCCAAGAGCAGCAACTTCTTTCGCTCGCTTAATTATCTCCTCGGGGCTCATCCGGTAACGGCCAAGCTTTGTATTATCCCGGCGAAGACCGCAGTAAAGGCAGTTTCGCCGGCAGTAGTTGGAAAACTCAATGATTCCCCGAAGATATACTACATCCCCTTTTTCCCGGGCTCGAATGCTATCGGCCAAGGCATAGAGTTTATCTTGATAAATTTCCAAAGATTAAACCTCCCAGAAACTTTCCTCAATCACCTTATTTAAATTATACAGCCTTTCCTCGGCTTCCTGCAGGGGGATTGGTTTAAAGAAAATTTTCTCTTTGGAAGTTTTCTGGATCAATCGGGAAAGGCTTTCTCCAGCGACTACACCTATCAGGGGATAACCACCGGTGGTCTGCCGGTCGGCAAGTAAGACAATGAGTTCCCCATTTTTTGTTACCTGCATCCCACCCAGAGGCACCGGAGCGGAAATAATTTCCTTTTCAGCAAGAGTTAGCGTTGGACCCGAAAAACGGTAGCCCATCCGGTTAAACGCTGGGTTTAAGGTAAAAGGTTGCGATGCTAACCGTTCAGCGCTATCCTTGGAAAGATATTCCCATTCCGGCCCCTGAATAAAATAAATTTGGTCATTTTCGTACAGGGCAAAACGTCCTTCGGGTAAAAAATAGCGTTTTTTAAAGTTCCCTTCAAATTCGGCAAAGGGTATTTCATCGTCCTTTTTTAAAGCCCGGCCCAAAAAACCTCCGAACCCCGCTAAAAGATTGGTTCCTCTCCCTCCCAGTACTTCGGGTACTATAAAACCGCCCTTTACCGCGAGATATCCCCAGTTACCCCCGTAGGGGCCGGTAATCTCCAGAACGCTTCCGGCAGGTGCAAAATAGGATTGCCAGAAGTGAACAGGTCCTCCGTCTAAAAAAGCCCGGTATTTACCACCGGTTAGAGCAAAAACCGTACTCTGGCAAAATTTCACCGAAATTCCCGCGTTAAACTCTATAACCGCCTTTAAATCATCGTTACCGCACAGCTTGTTGGCAATCGAAAATGCATTTAAATCCATTGCCCCTCCGGGACCAAGGCCGTATCGCTGATAGCCAAAACGCCCACCATCCTGGATCGTAGTTAAATTTCCGGGTTTTAGTATTTTAAGCACGCTTTTTCCTCCAGGCCTGAACGTAAATATTTTTGTTTAACAATTCCCGGTTAATTTTTTGGGCAAGTTTTACCGCCTCGATATTGTCACCATGTACACAAATGGTATCCACTTCCGCTTTTATAACCGTACCATCCACAGCTTTTACCCAGCCCTCGGCTAACGCTATAGCCTGAGCGACCGCTTCATCTCCCGTCTTTTTGGCCCCTTCCTGATTTCTTGGAACCAGCCGACCATCAGGTAAATAGCCCCGGTCGGCAAACCCTTCCCGGATAACAGTAAGTCCCATCTCACTGGCTATTTCAAAAAGTCTGCCGTAGGGTAAAGTCACAATAGCTATTTCCGCATCAAAAACCCAAACCGCCCTGGCCACCGCTTCGGCCACTTCAACTTTTACCACCGCATCGTTATAAAGGGCTCCGTGAGGCTTTACATGGGTAATTTTTACCCCTTCCGCCCTGGCAAAAGCCGAAAGAGCCCCGAGCTGATATAAAAGCATATTGGTTATTTCTTCTTTAGTATAAGGAATGCTCCGGCGGCCAAACCCCCAGAGGTCCGGGTAGCCGGGATGAGCTCCCAGGTTTACGCCATATTCCCGGGCAAGCTTACAACATTCAGCCATAACCATAAAATCCCCGGCATGAAAGCCGCAGGCTACATTTATACTGGAAACCAGCGGCAAGATGGCTTCATCTTCACCTACTTTAAAATTACCGTAACTTTCTCCTATATCGGCGTTTAGATCAATATACTTCAACTTCTCCCCCTCCCAGCCGGAAGTATTCCTCAACGCTTATCGGATAAAACTCTATATATCCTCCGGGCTCCAGTAAAAAGGGAGCCTCAGGGTTTTCCGGATTAAACAGTCGCAGAGGGGTTCTTCCGATAATTTGCCAGCCACCGGGAGATGCCACCGGATAAATCCCCGTTTGCATCCCCGCAATCCCTACCGAGCCCGCTTCCACCCGTGGCCGCGGTGATGATTTACGGGGGGCAGCAATTCGCGGGTCCAACCCCCCAAGATAAGGAAAGCCTGGCGTAAAGCCAAGCATGTAAATATAATAGCGGTTTTTCGTATGAATAGCTATAACTTCTTCGGGAGTTAAATTATTAAGCCTTGCCACTTCCTCAAGGTCGGGACCAAACTCCCCGCCATAAGCTACCGGTATCCGGTATAAGCGGGGAGTTTCTTCTTGCCCACCGCCGTCTTTAAGATTTTCCGCTAATCTTTCCACCAATTTTTTTAGCTCCCAAAAGCTTATTACCGCCGGCTCAAAATATACCGCTAAAGCCCGGTAGGTGGGTACCGTTTCCAGGATTCCGGGAATTCCCTGCAATTTCCGGTCTAAAGCTATAACCTTCTGGTTTACTTCCCGGCTTATTTCCTTTGCAAAATAAATCCCAAGACAACGCTCTCCCAGGGAGTAAATTTTATACATATTTCCTCCTTTTAACTTAAAAGCTTTAAAAACTGGTCTTTAAAGCTAACTATACCAAAGTAACCTACCGCCAGAGCTACCACCACCCCAAAAATAGTAAGCCATACCGGATGGCGATAGTTCCCAAAAAGTTCTTTCTTGCGTAAAACTAAAAGCATGGCCGTTAAAGTAATAGGTAAAATCAAACCGTTAAAAGCTCCGGCTAAAATTAAAAGCTTTACAGGTTTACCAAACTTTACGAACACCGCCAGGGATAAAAGCACAAAAAGGATAATGGCAATATTGTAGTTTTCGCGTACTTTCTTGCTGTAAGTTTTTAAGAATGACATGGAGGTATAAGCAGAACCAATTACCGAAGTAATCGCTGCCGCCCATAGTACCAGGCCAAAAAGTTTATAACCCAAGGTACCGGCAGCGATTTTAAAAGCCGAAGCGGGCGGGTTATTGGGATCTAAAGTATGCCCTTTAGCCACCACACCCAAAACCGCCAGAAACAATAAAATCCGCATTAATCCGGCAATTATTATACCAGAAAGTGAACTTTTTGTTACCTCCGGTAAATTTTCCTCTCCCACAATGCCGGCATCCAAAAGCCTGTGGCCTCCCGCAAAAGTTATGTAACCGCCCACCGTCCCCCCGACCAAAGTCACTATCGCTAAAAAGTCAACTTTAGCCGGGACAAAAGTCCGGTAAAGCGCTTCACCTACCGGCGGCCTGGTAGTTACCGCCACATAAGCTGTTAGCAAAATCATAAGCCCGCCTAAAATCTTGGCCGTTAAATCAATTTTACTCCCTAAATCCTTGGATAAGAAAATTAAAATGGCAAAAGCCGCAGAAATCACCGCTCCCCATTCCGGACTAAGACCGGTTAAGACATTAACCGCAAGGCCTGTGCCGGCAATGTTACCGATATTAAAGGCAAAACCCCCTAAAACAATTAAAAAAGTAACAACTACCCCCAGTCCGGGCAGTACCTCATCGGCTAACTCCTGTCCCGGTTTTCTGGTCATGGTAATAATTCTCCAGATGTTAAGCTGCGCTCCAATATCCAGTAAAATGGACATTAAAATAACAAAACCAAAACTTGTGAGAAGTTGCTCGGTAAATACCGCTGTTTGGGTTAAAAAGCCGGGACCGATGGCGGAAGTTGCCATTAAAAAAGCAGCCCCTAAAACTGCTCCTGCACTAACGTCTTTTTTCCCCATAATCTCACCCTTTCTCTATTTTTCCCTTTAAAAAGTATATATTTCTACTTTAGTTAATAAAAGTACCGTTTTTAATGTATATTGTATTCCCACCGGCATTTTGTGGGATATATCACAGAATTTTCTTAAATTTTGAAGTTTAATAGTGGTAAGGAAAGGAGTGGGATTATGGGTATGTGGAAATGTCCCGGGCAAGACCGGAGTTTCTGGAAAATCGATGATATTTTTGAAGCTCCCTGCCCGCACTGCGGAGAAATGATTGAGTTCTGGAAAGATGACATTACCATAAAATGCCCGCACTGCAAAAACTTTGTCACCAATCCTAAATTTAATCCCGGTTGCGCCGCCTGGTGTAATTACGCCGATAAATGTTTAGGAGCAGTTGCTCATGAAATCCAAAGTCAGCCGGAAATAGTTAAAACAAGAGTAGAAGTTAACGTTCGAAAGTACCTGCTTAACCAGCCGGAACTTCTGGGTTTATCTTTAAAAGCCGGGGAATATGCCGAAAAGCTGGCCGAAAAGCTTCAGGTTTCTCCCCTGGTACCGGTAGTAGCGGCTTACTTTCACAAAATTGCTGAAAAAAGCACCCGCCAGGAACTTGCCCGGAAGGCAAAACTTCCTGAGGAAGCCTATGCGGCGGTGGAAAAGCTTTTGGCAGGGGAAGGCAACCAGCAAGAAATGGCCATTTACAACGATTCCGTAAAATTAGCAAGCCTACACCATAAAACCTTAGAGGAAATTGAAGAAAATTATCAACAGTTTTTAAATGAATTTTCTTTGGAGGCATCCAGGGAGTATGCTCAGAAGGTTTTTGATGTAAAGAAAAAGCTTGCAAGAAAAAAATAAACGTAGGGTCGACTCCTGTCGACGTTATTTTGATGTAGGGTCGACTCCTGTCGACCAAATAATGGCAGCAGGAGCTGCCCCTACAGTTATAAAACCCCCTGCAGGGTAAACCGCAGGGGGTTAGTTATTTTCTTATTTCTTAGCTTTTCCCGCCTGAACCTTAGCTTTTATTTCTGCCTGAACCTTGGCTTTTAGTGCTGCTACTGTTTTAGCCGTATCCCGCTTCATCTTCATTAAATCCTGCATTTCTTTTTTATTCACAATCCCACCAACTACTTTTACTTCCTTTAAAGTCCCCTGAGCATCGTACTTGACCACCACTTTTGCCCCTACCGGGATTGAAGCCAAGTCTTTTACCGTATACTTAACAAATTTCGGAACAGAGATAGTCTTTTTTCCAGCTTTTTTCTCTACTAAAGTAAAAATTTTTAGCCCTTTTATGCCGGTTACCTTTACCGCTGCCGGGTCAGGAACGGTAAAGCTTTTAGACATGGTAACGTTCTTGTTTAATTTGGCTACGGTAAACACCCCATCTTTGTTATAAGTTACTACTCCGGCATAAGTGTAAACCGCCATACATACTGCTGGTTGTGAGTAAGTAGTATCAGTTACCGAATTTGTATTATACGTAGTATCAGTTACCGTATTATTATAAGTAGCATCAGTAACTGTAGTGTTAGTTACCGTAGTGTATGTAGTAGCGGTAACCGTCGGAGTAGTCCCTTCTTCGGCCAAAGCAAACCCGGCAAAGGCCACTACCAGGGATAAAGTTAATACTACTGCTAAGAGCTTTCTCATGGTATCTACCTCCTTTTAATTTTTGGTTTCACTATAATATTCGTAAGCTTTTAAAATTTTAAGGGGGTCATAAAAAAATTTTGCAAAAAAAGAGTATTAGGCATAAAATAAAGTTATCAGATAGAAAGAGGGGATGCGCATGGTGGAAAAAATTTTAGAAACAGAGATTTACCGGGTTAAAATTCCGGTGCCTTTTCCTTTAAAGTATATTAACTGCTATTTAACTTTTGATGAAAAAGGCTGGTATGTTATCGATACCGGAATCAACTATCCTGATGCTCAAGCCGCCTGGGAAAAAGTAGTTACTGATTTAGGGCTTAAGTGGGAAAATTTAAAAACCATTTACTTAACCCACTACCACCCGGACCATTACGGCCTTGCCGGCTACATGCAGCAGAAATCCCGGGCCCGGGTTTACATGGCACCGCAGGAGTTTACCGCAGCCCTGGGCTTTTTTGTAAAAGACCCGCAAGAGATTTATTCCAAATTTGCCGAGTTTTACTTACAAGCTGGAGTACCCGAAGAAAAAAGCCGGGAAATACTTTTCCACACAACCAGAAACCGGGAAATGACCGCTCCTCATCCGGAAGTAACTTTCCTGGCCCCCGGGCAAAAAGTACCCTTTGGTAAATACCTGTTAACCACTTACTTTCATCCGGGGCATTCACCCTCCCATCTTACCCTGCACTTAGAGGAGTTGGGGCTTTTATTTTCCGGAGACCATCTCTTAGAAAGAATATCATCTAACATCAGCTACTGGCCGATGTACACCGGTCAAAATCCTTTGCAAGATTATTTAAAGAGCTTAGAAGCCTTAAAAAATCTCAAGGTAGATTTAGTCCTCCCCGGTCACGGCAATACCTTTTCTAATATGTTAGGAAGAATTGATGAACTTTTTGCTCACCATGAGGAAAGACTTAAGGAAATTAAAAAATTAACTGCTGAAGGACTAAATCCTTATGAAATAACCCTTAAAATTTTCGGGGAAAATCTTAGCCCCCATGAACTCCGCTTTGCCGTGGCTGAGGTAATTGCTCACCAGATTTATCTTAAAAATTAAAGGACTTAGGGCTTAATGCCATAAGTCCTTTTTATATATTTTTATCAGGCGAAGCTTTTTTGTCCCCCTGCCTGAAATCAACGACCTTGAATCTTTTAACCGGGAACTTTTGCAAAAATCCTTGAAATACCTGGAAAAACCCACTATGAAAAACAGCAATAAATCCGGGATTTATTTGCCGAAGACCAACAGCAGTTAAAAATGTTACCGCTACTAATGCCCCTCCACCTCCACTAATTCCCCGTTGATATGCCGTTTAAGGTAACGGTATGTCTTGCCACCCCTATATTTATCTTAATAAAGGAATCACCCTTGTTGTATTAATAAAAAATCACCGCAAGAAAATTCCTGCGGTGACTTAGATAGCTTCTTCTTTTATTTTTTTTACTTCTGGAACTTGTTTTTTATCTATTCCAAAAACATAATAACTTATAATAATTAATGCCATAAATGCCGCTCCAATGATTAGCGATAGTCTGGTATCGCTATTTAACCACATGCCAACTAATACTAGTACCAAGAAGATAATCGTAAGGTAATTGCTGTAAGGTGAAAGTGGAGCTTTAAATGGGTGATCTTTTATTTCATTATCTTTAAGTTTTCTAAATTTAAGTTGACTGATAAGTATTACAAACCAAGGCATCATACCCGGTAATACGCTAGCACTATAAATATATACAAAAAGTTTTTGTGGAGCTATATAGTTTAAAGCTACTCCAATTAGCAAGCACGCTATTGTTACTAAAAGGCTATTGACAGGTACCCCAGAAGGAGATACCTTGGCTAAAAATTTTGGAGCTTGGCCATTTTGGCTTAATGTATATAACATTCTTGCAGAACTATAAATACCACTGTTACAACCAGATAAGGCAGCAGTTAAAACTACAAAGTTTATGATACTTGCTGCAGCAGGAATACCTACTTTAGCAAAGGTCAAAACAAATGGGCTACCAATGGTCCCCAACTTATTCCATGGATAAAGGGCGACAATTACAAAAATGGCCCCAATATAAAAGATTAGTATTCGCCATGTGATATTTTGAACTGCCCTTCTTAGAGTTCTTTGTGGATCTTTTGCTTCGCCGGCTGTAACACCGACCAATTCAACCCCTTGGAAAGCTGCAACTACAAGACAAAGGGCAAACAGGAATCCTTTTATACCATTTGGGAAGAAGCCGCCATGAATATATAAATTTTCTAATCCAATGGGGCGACCATGGTTGCCAAATCCGAAAAAGATCATTCCTATCCCCAAAATAATCATTACTACTATTGTCACCACTTTAATAAGCGCAAACCAGAATTCAAATTCTCCATAGTACTTAACTGCAGCTAAGTTTGCCGTACCTACTATCAAAATTGCTATTAGGCCTGGTACCCATTGAGGCAATGTTGGAAACCAAAATTTCATATAAATGCCTACGGCTGTTACCTCCGACATTCCTACCGCTACCCACATAAACCAGTAACTCCAAGCAGTAAGATAACCCCATAAAGGACCGATGTACTTGTGGGCATAAGTTGCAAAGGAGCCGGTGATTGGTTCAATGTAAAGCATTTCACCTATAGTACGCATTATGAAAAATATGAAGATACCCGCTATAATGTAAGCTAAAATTACAGACGGACCTGCCCATTTCAAGGTACTTGCTGAACCCATGAATAAACCTACTCCAATGGTCCCTCCTAAAGCAATTAACTCAATGTGCCTTGCCTCTAAACCTCTTTTTAATTCTTTTTCAGTTTCTACCATTTATACTTCCTCCTTTTATTAAAATTTTGAATTATACTTCCCGAAAACTACCATTTATTACCAATCAGGTTTTGCTTGTATATTTTAGCACTAATGACTTTACCTGTAGGGGTAGCCGCAAGCCCTCCCAGAGCCGTCTCCTTTAAAGATACAGGAAGCGCCCGCCCAATTTCCCCCATTGCATCAATCACTTCATCAAAAGGAATAGCTGAAACAATTCCCGCTAAAGCCATATCTGCTGCCGCTAAGGCTTGTACCGCCGCCGCAACATTACGCTTTACGCAGGGAACTTCCACTAAACCCGCCACCGGATCACAAACTAAACCAAGCATTCCTTTTAAGGCTATGGCTCCTGCATGAACTGCCTGCTCTGGAGTTCCTCCCATTAATTCAGCAGCAGCAACTGCAGCCATTGCTGCAGCCGAACCACATTCTGCCTGACAGCCTCCCTGGGCTCCGGAAAGAGAAGCTTTATGGGCAATAACTACTCCCACCGCTCCAGCAGCGTATAACCCTTCAACCACTTTTTCTTCGGGAATACTATACTCTTCCATTAAACTTAACAGCACTCCCGGTAAAACCCCTGCAGAACCTGCTGTAGGAGCTGCCACAATTAAACCCATGGAAGCATTGGCTTCACTTACAGCTAAAGCATAAGTAATTGCTTTACCAAAAACCCCCAAGGCTAAATTTTTCCCTTCATCCAGCCGTTTTTTATATTTAACCGCCTGGCCACCCACCAACCCTCCTACCGAAGGTTTTCCGGTAAGCCCTTCCGAAATCGCCTCTTTCATCACTAAAAGCCTTTTTTGCATAATAGCAATTAATTCTTCCTCAGGAACATCCCGATCTTTAGCTTCCAACAGCAATGCTGTCCCTCCTAAGGTTTGGCCAAGCTTTTTAGCTTCATTAACTAACTGTTCTACCGATTCAAGATACATAGCATCCTCCTTACAGCGGGGGAATGGTAAAGCCACCATTTATCCCTGGAAGTCTTTTAATTTCCCATAATGTTTCTTCATCAACCGGCTGGTCGGTTTCAATGACCATTAACGCCTCAGCCCCTTTTTGCTGCCTGGAAACACTCATTTGAGCAATGTTAATTCCGTGCCATGCTAAAACCGATGTTACCTTGGCAACTGCTCCTGGACGGTCAGCATGGGGGACCACTAAAGTTGGGTACTTGGCAGTAATTTTTACAGGATAACCATTAATACCGGTAATTAACACTGCACCACCACCGATAGAACTTCCGGTAATCGTAGCTTTATTTTTCGCCCCAGTCAACTCCATATATACCGTATTAGGGTGAGCTTCGGGCAGTTCTATGGGCAAGAATTCATACTTTAATCCCCGTTCTTCAGCAATTTTTAAACTCTCCCGTATCCGCGAATCATCGGTATCAAATCCTAACAATCCCGCAATAAGCGCCCGGTCCGTACCGTGCCCTCGATACGTTTCCTTAAAAGAGCCATGCAAGTAGATTTTCGCCTTTTGCGGTACCTCCCCTAACACCAGCCTTCCTACTTTTCCCAATCTCACCGCTCCAGCGGTATGAGAGCTTGACGGCCCAATCATTACCGGTCCAATAATATCTAAAATATCCATCTTTCCTTTCCTACCTTTTCGCTAACTTAAACTAAATCTCAATCCGGTTGGCTACTTGTACCAATTTATTTAAATTCTGCATTATACATCCAATGAAGTAAGCGTTGGGGAAATATTGACAAAATAATGGTGCTGTTTTAAAAGACTTTGAATCTCTTCAACCTGTTCAGGTTCAGCTGTTTCAAGCTCCAATTCTACCTGAGCCGAACCCAATGGGACATTTATAGCTTCTCGATTGTGAATTACTGATAACACGTTGGCTCCTGTGCTGGCAATTATCTGGAGTAATTGGCTTAGAGTTCCTGGCTTGTCCGGAATAACGGTATTCAAGAAAATTTTTCTGCCATCCTTTACTAAACCTCTGTTAATAATGCGTGATAAAAGATTTACGTCAATATTTCCACCACTTATAAGTGCTACAATTTTACTTTTTTTATAATGAGATAATCGATTTAAAACAGCTGCAACGGATACCGCTCCAGCCCCTTCAGCTACGGTTTTCGCCCTTTCCATCAAAAACAATATAGCACTAGCGATTTCATCTTCATCAACAGTAACAATATCATCTACATAATGTTTTACAATTTCAAAAGTTAAGTCCCCAGGGTTTCTAACCGCAATACCATCAGCAATTGTGGGGTGGCCACTTATATTTGTAAGTTGTCCTCGGGCTAATGACTCTGCCATGGAAGGCATATTTTTAGCTTGAACACCAATAACATGCACCTTTGGTCTTAAGTTTTTTATGGCAACTGCAATTCCTGCAATTAAACCACCACCTCCGATAGGCACTACAACTACTTCCACATCTGGTAAATCTTCTAAAATTTCTAACGCTATAGTTCCCTGACCTGCAATAACTTGTGGATCATTAAATGGATGAATGAAGGTAGCTTTTGTTTCTAACTGAATTCGTTTAGCTTCTTCATACGCTTCATCATAAACGTTACCATGCAATACTACTTTTGCTCCATATTGACTTGTAGCCTTTATTTTGGACAATGGAGCGTGTCTTGGCATGACAATAGTGGAACGGATTCCATAAAGGGTTGCTGCCAGAGCTACACCTTGGGCGTGGTTGCCAGCAGATGAAGCAACAACTCCTCTTTTCTTTTCATTTTCACTTAAACTCGCTATTTTATAATAAGCCCCTCTTAACTTAAATGAACCAGTACGCTGTAAGTTTTCCATTTTTAAATAGATATGGTTACCAGTCATTTCACTTAGAGTGGTATTATACACGAGAGGTGTCTTGTGGGCAATTTTGCCTAAAATTTCACTGGCTTTTTTTACTTCTTCTAGTGAAACCATGAATTTTCACCTTCTAATGAATTTATTTACAAGCAACAACTTCTACTTCTACCAGCGCGCCTTTTGGCAAACTAGCAACAGCTATGCATGAACGTGCCGGAAAAACCTCACCAAAATATTCACTGTAAATTTTATTCACAGTAGTAAAGTCATCCATATTGGTAATAAAAATTGTAGTTTTAACCACATGGCTAAATTCCATACCCGCTGCAGATAAGATCTGCCTTATATTTTCCATTGCCTGTTTTATTTGGGCTTCAACTCCTCCTGGTACAAGTTCACCAGTCTGAGGATTAATACCAATTTGACCAGAGACAAATAGAAATCCATTTACCTTTATAGCCTGAGAATAGGGACCAATAGCTTGTGGCGCTTTGCTGGTGTTAATAACTTCTTTCATTTCTCATCCCTCTTCTTATAATTGTTTAGATACCTATATATTGTACTTTCCGAGGTTTTTAGATATTTTGCAAGTTCGGTTACTGCACCTTTTAATAAAAAGAAGCCTTTATCATTTAATTTTTGGACAATTTCTATTTTTTCTTCTTGTGACAACCGCTCCGGTGGAACGTTGAACTGTTTAATAGTTTCTTCAATAAGGGATGACATTAAGTCTTCTAAAGATGGGTTCGTAACTTCCAAAAACTCACTTCTTAAATTAATTTTTTGAGCTTGTTTATCTGTGTCTATATTCATAATAAAGTCGTCAATAAATTTACGTGCTTGTAAAGCAGTACTAAGGTCCACATTTACGCATAACATTCCAACTAATTCACCATTATCATCCTTAATGAAAAAAGTAGACGAACGTAACGGTTTTCCATCTTTTGTCCGAGCAGGATAGTTAACCATAGCATCTTGCGTTTGATACAATTTTTCTTTTAAAAATTTTAGCCCTAAATCGGTAAGCGGTCCTCCCACCTTTCGCCCACTAATATGACCGTTCCGTATTGCAATAATTGAACTCTCTACGTTTGTAACATCGTGTAGAACAACCTCACAGTGTGGCCCGACAATAGCAGCAATGAAATCTACCAAAGGAATAAATCTTTCCAATAACTTTTCCTTCACCTTATCCCCCCTCAGTGAGATTATTTGTGTTGTTAGTAATTTTGAAAATAATTTTACCTTTTATGCCAAATTTTTTTCACAGAAATAATTCTGCATAAAAATAAAAAATCCTTCTTATAATAAAAATTTTTTTGCAACTTAAAAATTAGTAATCAACGTATTTTTTAAAATTATCAATATTATTTGCAAAAAAAAATAACTGCTTTTGTTGTAGTAGTTGCTGTATAAGTGTTACCGTCTTTACTGATTTCAACACTTAACGTTTGCCCATTATCTGGTGCAGGATTAACCCTAACTTCCAACGGATTGTCTTGTGTTAACAGAAAGCCACCTGCCAAATAAGCATCTGTTGGCGTATCAGCCAAGACAATTGTAGATGTTGCAAATAACAGCAATAATGCACCCGTGAGTCTGCACCCATGCCGGGCGCACACATATAAAAAGCGAGGTGTACTACCTCGCCTTTTCCTTTTAATCCATATGTTGTTCAGCTTCCTGATGTCCGTGAGTAATGACTTCAGGATTTTTTGCTAAGTCCTGAAGATAGGTCCAAGAGGCAAAAGCTAAGGTTAAAATAACAACCCCGGCAATTAACTTTTCTTTTAATTTCGGCTTAATACCATGTTTTACCGTAAAGCTAATCAGCGAAATAACTAAGCCTGCAGGTATTAAGTAACTGGCATAAGCCGGTTCTTCATCAAAATGCTGAATACCCCCACTCATCATCCCTATACCTACCGATAAAAACAATGAAAATAGTAAAAACTTCACCGTTTCCGTACCACTTAATTCTCGCCTGTTTAATTTCACCTCATAAAGATATGAGGCAATCACGAAAAGCACTATACCTATACTCATGATCAAAGAATATCGAGCAGGATTTAAAGGCATGTGGACTATAGAACCGGAAATAAGCCCCATTCCAAGAAAATAAAAGGCATAACTAAAATACGGAAACAAAACCTTTTGCCAGGAATTTTGGAAAGAATGATTGTTGATTTCCATCCCGCACCTCCCTATTTTTTTACACTAACTTATAATTAACAGCAAACTTTTACGGATCCTTAATCAAAATGTTACAAAACTACTACAACTTATAGTTTTAATTTTTGTAACACTTTCGTTATGTTTTTTAAACATCTTTTTGCTAAAGTAAGCAACAGCAAAATCTACTACAGGAGGTGATAGGCTATGAAAGCAGCAACAAAAGTTCTAACTCTTTTAGTACTGTTTATCTTTATTTTAGGTAACATTACGTTGGCCAGCGGCGGGCATGATTCCGTAACTAATGACAGCTCGATGTTCTCGGGAAATATGGAAATGTCAAAGGATAATATGAATAACAACAAGCAAAACACCTTGTCTGCAGAAAATACGGATATGTCAAATGACAGTACCGATGACCACCAACAAAGCGGCATGGATAGCCATGAAGCCAGCGATTCTCACGCATCAAGCGATATCCCTTGGAGTTTTTTAAAAGTTATAGGCATTTTAAATACAGGCATAATTTTAACTGGACTTATATCCCGTTATCTTCCCGAAAGAGAGGAGTTGAAAAATGAATCAGGTACTTAAAAATATCCTTAAAAGCCGCTGGTATCCGGTAATTTTCCAGATCATTACATTATTTTTCTTTAGCATTGTTATTTATACTCTAATCACCGGCCCCGCATCACCCCATGATAATTTTGGTACAGCTCTCACCTGGGTGCTTTGGTGGCCGATAATCCCGTTAATTTTCCTTTTGCTTGGTCGCTTTTGGTGTGCTATCTGCCCCTTTGCCACCATCAATGATTTTGTGCAAAAATTTGCTGGAATGAAACTTAAAGTTCCCAACTTTCTTAAAAAGTACGGAATTTGGATTATTGATGCGACCTTTATCATCATAACCTGGTCGGACCACATCTGGGGAATCGTCGAAAACCCTCGTGGTTCAGGAATCCTGCTTCTTTTAATAACTACCGGTGTTATCTTTTCCGGAGTATTATTTGAAAGGCGTACCTGGTGCCGTTATCTTTGTTTCTTAGGTGGTCTTGCAGGTAACTATTCCCGAACAGGTATGCTAAAATTACGAGCTACCCCGGATATTTGTAAAAATTGCACCACTCTTGCTTGCTATAAAGGTAGTAAAAATGCCCCTGGTTGCCCGTTATTTGAGGTTCCTAGAAATATGCAAACCAGCGCAACCTGTAATCTCTGTGGCTATTGTGTTAAAAATTGTCCAAATGATTCAATAAATATCTCTTTTAAACCCCCTGCCAGTGAACTTTGGTTTATTAAACGGCCACGCCTTGAAGAGTCATTTTTGGCAATTGTAATTATGGGTATCGTTTTTGTACAGAACCTTACCATGTTAGAAATCTGGCAGAAATGGCAAAAAGCTTTAACTAATATTCTCCACACTGATAGTTATCCAGTATTATTTACAGTACTATTTTTAATTGCCATGACCATACCAGTAGTCCTAACCTTAGTTGCAAGTAAAGGTGCCTCTTATGCCAATCGCCAAAAAACTTGGGAAAATTTCGCTCGCTACGGTTATTCCCTTATTCCTTTAGATTTAGCTGGGCATATAGCTCATAACCTATTTCACCTTTTGGCTGAAGGAAAATCAATTTATTATACAGGTTTAGCCTTTTTCACCGGCAAAAAATTAGAAGGTATGAGCCCTGCTATTGTGAGCTCTTCGACAATAACCTTTTTGCAATATACCATATTGGTATTAGGTGCAATTTTGTCGCTATACACCGCCTGGAAAATCGCTAAAAACAACGAACCTAAAAATACCTTCAATGTTTTCTTACCCTTCAGTATATTAATTATCATCTTCCTCTTAATAAACATTTACCTCTTTATGCTCCCGATGGCTATGAGAATGTAATAACTTAGAAGACTTAACAAAAATACCCCCATATTTAAGGGGGTATCATCTTTATTTGGGAAGATCATTTCTTCCGTAAGGCAGCGGGATATACTGCACCGAAGGCCGGCGGCCCTGGGGTTGCGGATATAAATCCATAAGTTCATAAATCTCCCGGGGCAGGTCCGTCGACACCGGAAGTCCCAGCTCTTTTAACTGCTGGGCGGAAATGGGATAGTCGTGGGTCCAGGTTCCCTGGGATAAAAGCTTGGCCACTTCCCGGGCTTTTTCTAAATCCATCTTATCGGACAAAAGCTCCACCACCGTATTTTCCACCTGGGCTAAAGCTTTTTTAGCTATATCTGCCATAATCAAAGTTCTGTCTTCGACCTTATCGGGACCCTTTTGCTCCACCACTTTGAGAATTGATGCCGCCGGGTATTCCCCCAGCTGCGGGTCTACCGGCCCGGCTACCGCATTTTCATCCATGACGATTTCATCGGCAGCAAGAGCGATTAAAGTGCCACCGGACATCGCGTAATGGGGAATAAACACCGTAACTTTAGCCGGATGTTTTCTTAACGCCTCTGCTATCTGCTCCGCTGCTAACACCAGGCCACCGGGGGTATGGAGCACCAGGTCAATGGGCATATCATCGGGGGTAAGGCGAATTGCTCGCAGTATCTGCTCCGAATCTTCAATATTGATGTAACGGCTAACGGGAAGGCCAAGAAAACTAAACGTCTCCTGCCGGTGAATCATGGTTATTAACCGGGACTTTCTCTTCGTTTCAAAATCCCGGATAATTTTAAGCCGTAAAACCTCAATTTTTTGCTGCTTAAACATTGGAATTAACGACATCAGTAAAAGTAAAAACCAGAAAAAATCAAAAAGAGAAACTTTCAAGCCTCTCACCTCAATTTTCGCAAATTTTTATTTCTCCATTATTTATATTTTATTCTTTTCCCAACTTCAATGCTTCTTCTATTTTTCCCCTTATCTTCATACATCCGGTCATCCGCAAGCTTTAACAAAATTTCCAGGCTTCCAGCCTCCACCGGGTAAGTAGCCCCGCCGACTGCTAAAGAAAATTCCCGCTGGTATTTTTTTATCTTTAAGGCTGAAAAGTTCTTTTTTAGTTCTGCAATTTTCTTTTTTCCTTCCTCCAGCCCCATCTTACGGTAAATAATCCCAAATTCATCGCCGCCAAGTCTCGCGCCCACATCGCTCTGCCGGATATTTTCCCGGATTTTTTGTCCTATCAATTTTAAAGCAAGGTCGCCCGCCTGGTGGCCTAAATTATCATTAATTTCTTTTAAACCGTTCATATCTAAAAAAACCACCGTAAACGGTTCACCGTAACGGTCGGCATCGTATTTTGTTTTATTGAGTTCTTCAAAAAAGTAACGCCTATTGTGAAGTCCCGTTAAACTATCTTCATACGACAGTCTCTCCATTATCTCCTGCCTTTTAGCCTGAACAATTGCCAGAGTAGCAAATTTTTGGAAAAAATGGGCAGTATCAAAATCATCTTCATCAAACTTGACAAAAGGACGGAAAATGTAAGCCAGAATAAATCCGTAAAGCTCTCCATCGGTTACCAGAGGAATATATAACACCTGTTTGCTGTGGGCAAAAATCTCTTTAATTAAAGGAGTAAATTCTTTATGGTGTAGCATCTCTAAGACATTATTTAAGTTTTCAAAAACCTCAACACTTAACCCAAAAACTTTTTCTAAATCTTTAAAATAAATCATGCCTCTTTCGGGAAACATCTCCTGAAATTTACCGCTGCTGTACCCCGCCCGGTAAGTATGTTCTCCCTCTTTTAAGTAAATGGCAATCCTTTCGGCTTTTGGTATTAGCTGTTGCAACTTATCTCCGTGAATCTTTAAAATCGCCTCTAAGTCGATTTGATGTTTTAAAAGTTCTTCACTCATTTTGGCCATTTCGCTTAAATTATAAAAATAAGTTATTATTCCCGAAAGATAAATTGCCCGGAAAAGAAAAATATATGCCAACACCTTGTATAAATGACCGATTAGATTATAAGTATCATAAACACTCTTATAAAAAGTAAAAGCTGCCTCAGAAAAGAAAGTAAAAATAAGAAAATACCCCAGATTTGTTATTAACGAAAGTTTTAATTCCTGTCTTTTGGCAAATACCAGTAAAAACCCCAAACCATATAAAGTCATTAAAAGGTGTTCCAAAGAAACTTTAAGGGAAGTAAGTCCCTGTCCCTCGATAAAAAGCGGGGGAACATATTTTAAATAAACCGTAGAAAACAAAAACGCTATTACTATCAACACTATGTCGGTAAAAACAATAAACCAGGGACGGACCACAGCTCGGGTCGATCCCCAGAGGTGTAAACTTGCAATAATAACCGCAAAAGCCACTATAAAACGTCCATAAAGCCAAAGAAAAGTTGCCTTTTGATAGGAACTTTCCGTAATAAAAAGAGGCATCCCCTTATACGATAGAGCATGAAGTAAATCAACCCAGCCCACGGCAAAAAAAAGTGACCCCAATACGTAGAGAAAACGCCCGCTTCTTCCCGTAAGCCCTTCCCGCATTAGCCAGACCATACTGAAAATCGCAAAAGAAACAAACACCGTAATAAGCTCTAAAAAAGTGTGTATCCCGAGATATTGTTCATGACTGTAAATCCGGTACATAGTCGGTGTAAAATATCGGGCAAAAGCCAGGAACAAAAAAGCCCCAGCAAAAACCAAGAATAGTTTTTTCTTGTAACCTTCCAACCGTTGTTCCCTCCCGCAGGCAAACTACCAGCCACCACTGGCCCCACCGCCTCCGCCGGAGCCACCGCCAAAATTATCATCAAAATCATCATCACCACCGCCAAAAGGCCCCGTTGGAGGAATAAAAATCGGTGGGTCAAAATCCGGTCCCCGGTAGGAATCATAATAACCGTACTTCCGCGGTCGCAGCAAAGCAGTGATGAAAAAAAATAAGATTATCAGTATTACAAAAACCGCACCGATTACTTCCACGGAAACACCTGATTTTACCCGGTATAAAGCGGGATTTTCTTTACTTAATTGGTCAGGGTTCACTCCGTACTCTCTGGCCACTTCCGCAGCTATTCGCCGAAAACCCAAAAGAATCCCCCGGTCATAATCGCCGTTACTGAAATAAGGAATCATCTCTTCCCGCAATATTCTTCCTGCTTTGCCGTCAGGAATAGCCCCTTCTAAACCGTAACCCACCTCAATTCGGGCTTTACGGTCCTTAATAGCTACTAAAACTACCACGCCGTTATTTTTCTCACTGCTTCCTACACCCCACTGGCGTAAAACTTCTAAGGCGTACTCCTCAATCCTCATCCCTTCCAAACTATTGACCGTTACCACCGCTATTTGTGCTCCAGTTTTAGCATAAAGCACCCGGTTAACCCGCAGGATTTCTTCCCGGGTCGCCGGGGATAGTACCCCGGCGTAGTCGGCAACATATATATCCTGCTGCGGTTTGGGAACGATAGCTAAAGCCGAAGAACTTATAAGAAAAAGGAGTATTACTACTCCTATTAGGTATTTATAAATTTTCACTTTTTGTCACCTACTGGCCGAAATTCACCTTGGGAAAAGTTCTGGCATTTTCCGGTGCCTTAAAATAATCTTTTTCCGTAAAACCAAACATTCTGGCTACAATATTTGTAGGAAAAGTTTTTATCCGGGTATTGTATTTTCTAACTGCCTCATTGTAATCCCGGCGGGCTACCGTAATCCGGTTAGCCGTACCGGTAAGTTCATCCATCAGCTGAGCAAACCGGGCATCGGCTTTAAGGTTTGGATAATTTTCCGTCAGCATTAAAAGCCGGCCAACTAAATTGCTGAGCTCTCCTGCCGCTTCATCCCGCTGGGAAACGGTACCAGCAGAAAGCATTAAACTTCTGGCTTTAGCTATATCAGAGAAAATCACTTTTTCGTGGGCTGCGTACCCTTTGACGGTTGCTTCAAGGTTGGGTAAAAGCTCCGCCGCCCGGGCTAATTGGTTATCGATTTCACTTAAATTAGCATCAACTTTTTCGCTTAAAGCTACCAACGAATTATAAGTAGAAAAACCATATACCAAAAATAATATTATAATCCCAACAACTATCCAAATTAAGGTCTTCTGGTTCATCACTCTACCTCCACATTTTCGTTTTCTCCCGGACTTATTTTACATTACCACCCAAAAACTTTCAAACTTTTGGTGGATAATGTAATAAAATTTTAACAATTAACCGCAAAGAAGTTAGGAGCATCCTCTACCGGTATCTTAATTTTATGCAACCAAACCAGTTAAAGATTCTTTTTTTCCAAAAGAAAAAAGTGGTAAAATATTAACAGTGGTCGGTGGTTAGTGGTAGGTCGTCGACCACCGTTTGTGTAGAGTCGACTCCTGTCGACCGAACTTTTTAAAATTTCAAAGCATTTAAAACAGAAAGGTGAAGGGTGAAAAATATGGAACACTTATTAAACGTAATTATCGGCATATTTGTGGGAATGATCGGTACTTTAATCGGAGCCGGAGGAGGCTTTATCTTAATCCCCTACCTTATCCTGGTGGCAAAATTTTCACCCCAGACCGCAGCCGGTACCTCGCTGTTTATGGTATTTTTTAATGCCTTATCCGGAAGTATCGCCTACATCCGGCAAAAACGAGTGGATTTTCGCACCGCCTTTTACTTTGCCCTGGCTACCATTCCCGGGGCAATTTTTGGTGCCTATTTAAACAGCTTTCTTCATTCGCGCCTCTTTAATGTCCTGTTTGCCTTACTGTTATTTTTTCTGGCAGTTCGAACATTTTTTCATAAAACCTCCAATGCTAAAAAAGAAAACAAAGAAACAAAAATTCCCGGGCACGAAACCCGGGAAATTATTGATGCCGAAGGAAATAAATATGAATATTCCTTTAACCTCTGGCTTGGTATCGGAATCAGTTTAATTGTTGGCATTTTATCCTCCCTTTTGGGTATAGGAGGCGGGATAATCCATGTCCCACTTATGGGCTTTTTGGGCTTTCCGATGCATATCGCTACCGCTACCAGCCATTTTATCCTGGTAATTACCTCATTAATCGGGGTGATATCCCATATTAGCTACGGACATGTGGTCTTTGCCAAAGGTATAGCCTATGCCCTGGGAGCTATCATTGGTGCCCAAATAGGAGCTAAAATTTCCGCTAAAATTTCCGGCAATGCCATCAAAAAAGGGCTATCTATAGCTTTAGCCCTGGTAGCCATAAGGCTTCTTACTCTTTAAACAGCTTTTTCCCTGACTTTTATATTTTCTTCTATTATCTTCTCTGCCTTATCTGCCAGGGCATCTATCGCTTTTCGGCTTCGCTCTCCCGGCCGGCTTCTTTTCTCACCGGCAAGCGAGAGCTTTTCTTCTCTAAGCACATCCGGTAAGTATACTTCAAAATCAACCTTGCCGCCTTTATCCACCACTGCCTTCGTGGCACACCGGTCTTTACAGCCATTTAGCACCAACACCGGATAATCATTGATAAACTCAATATCTTCCTGAACGCCGGTAGCCAGCGCTGGAAGACAAACCAAAACGGTATTATCCGGATATAACTCTTCCACCAATTTATACGCTGCTTCCCTCGTTATCACCCCAAAAATCTGGCCAATTCCCGCACAGGGGGTAACGGCGATTTTTTCGTAGTTTTTCATGTTTATACCTCCTCAAATAGTGTTCGGTGGTATGTGATCTGTGGTAGGGAAAAATTAATTCGTAGGAAAATATTTTTTACTTAATATTAGTATTTTCGTAATTCTTTTATAATATTATTATCAATAATTTTCCCTGTCAAGGTATCATTCTTTTAAAACCAACCATGCCCCCACAATAATAAAAACCGCTCCCAAAATCGTCTGCCAGGAAAAAGGAGTTTTTGCCAGATTGAATATCCCCAGGCGGTCAATTATCCCGGCGGTTAAAAGCTGCGCTGCTACAATAGCTGTCGTTGCTGCTGCCACCCCTCCTTTAGGCATCGCAAAAGCTACAGCATAAACAATTACCACCCCTATTAAACCACCCAGGTAATAATACCAGGGTCCTTGAAAAAAGCTACCTTTCTCTTTACTAAATAAAACAAAAAGGGCCGCTCCGATTGCCCCAACAATATGTACAATAAAGGTAGTCTTGGCAAGGCCTATGGATTTACTTAAAGCACTGTTCATGGAACCTTGAATAGCCATTGCCATCCCCGCCAGAGCAGCTATCATGTAGGCTAAAAGTTTCCCATCCATAAGTTTAGACCTCCGTAAATTGCGGTAAGTGGTTGGTGCTCCTAACATAAAACCGTGGCTTTTGCCACGGTTTACATGGTGGGACGGACCCGGATTTCGTTTCCGGTTTGCTGCACCAGCGGAACCTGATACCAGCCCTTTTGGGACATTGTAGTAAAAAGCTTCCGGGCATTATTTAACTTATCGTTATGGGCCTGCATTAAAGTATTCCGCACCTGATCGGAATAAGCCTCCATTACCGCCGTGTGATACATGGTAGATAAAAATTTTTCAAAGGAAAGAATATCCGTAATCATGTCCTGGTCTTTAAGCATCTTTACCACCTCCTTAGTGCATGGTTATACCTGCCTGGGAAAGCAAACTGTTAATGCTTGAAGCATGCTGCGAACAGTTGCTGGAAATCTGGCTAAAAAGGGATTTTAAAGACGGGTCACTGGCGTTCTGGGCATAAAAGGAAGCCCGGGCTGCCTGAAGCCCCTCAAGCTTGGCAAGCTCCTGCAAGTAAATTAGCTCTTTTTGGGAAAGCTGCATAAAAAATCACCTCCTCGGTTTTTACTTTTCCCGAGAAGGTTTTGATTTATTAATGGTTTATTTTTCCATTTTTACCCAAATTTATAACTCACCCCGAAGCCACCCCGGGGATAGCGCCATTCGATATTGTTAAAAAGGCAGCCGTATTTGCAGGTACCGCACTCCACACAGCCTTCATAGGCAATCATAATCCGCTCACTTTCCTTATCCCAGGAGTAAACCCCGGCAGGGCAAATGTAAGTGCAGTACTTGGCATCACATTTTTCTTTACAAATTTTGGGGTCTTTTATTTTAAGATGGGATTCATTGTCCGGCACAAACCGGTTTAAATAAAGCTTATCCATTAAATTCATCGAATCAACCCCTTCCAGAAACCATAAGCATCTTTCACCATCTGCCAGAAAGACCTCTTAGATAGCGCTTTTTCCTTAATTGCCTTAAACTTGTCCCGCTTCGGTACTCCATCTACCATAAACAGTTCAAAAAAGGCCTCATCCATCATATCGGGATAAGTGGTCATCAGGTCGTGGTTTTGTTCTAAGAAATCTTTGGCATTTTTATATTTTTCCAAGTCTTTCATAACAAAGCTTTCTCTTAAATAATCTTCATATACCTTTAAAGTATTAGCGGAGAAATCCCCCTGGCTTGCCGCCCTGATTATCGCCTTTGCCGCCAATGCTCCGGAAGTTATGGCCAAATTGGAACCTTCCCGGTGGATGGAGTTTACCAGCATTCCGGCATCGCCTACAATCACAATACCATCACCGTAAAGTTTGGGTATCCCTTTATAGCCCCCTTCCGGAATTAAGTGGGCAAGGTACTCCTTTACCTCGCCGTCACGCAACAAAGGCTTAATTGCCGGATGGTTTTTAAACGCTTCAATTAAATCATTGGGGCTAATCCGTCTTTTAATAAGGTCGGACATTAAAGCGCCAACCCCAATGGAAAGGGAATTCTGGTTGGTGTAGATAAAGGCTGTTCCCACCATACCGGCCGTTGCTTTGCCGAAAAGCTCAATCGCCACTCCTTCCCCGGGCTCGATGTTAAACCGGTCCTCGATTACCGAAGCTGGGAGCCCAATTACTTCTTTTACCGCCACCGCCAGGTTCTGCGGTGGAATAGGCTTTTGAAAACCATACTTTTGCGCTAAAAGGGAGTGGGCCCCTTCCGCCAGCACCACCACATCCGCCAGAACTTCTCCTTCTTTCCGCCCGGCAATAACTCCTTTTACTTTTCCGTCTTTGACAATTAAGTCTTCCACCACCGTTTCGGTAATTAAAAGTGCTCCTTTTTCCTGAACTTTTTTGGCTAAAAACCGGTCGAATTTCGCCCGAAAGACCGAATATCCGCTAATGTCTTCTTTATACCGGGGATTTCGATAGGAAAATCCAATTTTTGCAGTATCGGTTAAAAAATAATAACGCTGTTCAATTATCGGTCGCTCCACCGGGGCTTCTTTAAAAATCTCCGGGAAAACAGCTTCGGTGGGCTTTTTATAAATAATGCCCCCCATAACGTTTTTGGCGCCGGGAAATTCGCCCCGTTCAATTACAATAACTTTCAGTCCCGCTTCCGCCAGTTTATAGGCTGCCGCCAGTCCCGAAGGTCCTGCTCCAACCACCACTACGTCAAACTTTTCGGGCATTTACCGCACCCCCCTTTGTCCTGCCAGCACCCGGCGTGCTTCTTCGGTAATTGCCGGAAGTACCTCCAGTATATCGCCTACAATACCATAAGTAGCAATATTAAAAATCGGAGCATTGGGATCATTGTTTATGGCTACAATCACCTCGGACATTTGCATACCAACCAAATGCTGCACTGCCCCAGAAATACCGCAGGCAATGTACAGCTTAGGCCGTACCGTCTGCCCGGTCTGGCCTATCTGGTGAGCATAAGGAACCCAGCCCGCTTCTACTGCCGGGCGGCTGGCTCCTACTACTCCCCCGAGAACTTCAGCTAATTCCTCCACCAGCCGAAAGTTCTTTTTACTTCCAAGTCCCCGGCCTCCGGCAACGATGATTTCCGCTTTATCAAGATAAACTCCCGGTCCCTTTTCCTCCTCGTACTTAATTATCCGGGTCGGAACTTCCTCCTCTAAAATCCCAAGCTCCTCTTCCACTACCACACCAATTCTGGGCTTAGGTTCGGGCAGGGGAAATACCCGGGGACGTACGGTAGCCATCTGCGGCCGGGCGGTTTTGCAGAGAATGGTCGCCATGATATTACCGCCAAAAGCCGGGCGGGTTTGGTGTAAAAGCCGGGTTGTTTTATCGATCGAAAGCTCGGTACAATCCGCCGTCAGCCCTGTATTAAGCCAGGTCGCCACCACTCCGGCTAAATCCCGGCCCAAGGTAGTCGCCCCGATCAAGATAATCTCGGGCGTATATTTTTGCGCAAGCTTGACAATGCCTTTAGCGTAAGGATACGTCCGATAATCCTTCAGAACAGGGTCGTCAATAAGGTAAACCTTATCGGCACCGTAGCGGAAAAGCTGCTCGGCAAAATCCCTGACACCATCACCTAAAAGCACCGCTGCCAGTTCGGTTTCTAAATCATCGGCCAGTTCCCGTCCTTTGCCTAAAAGCTCAAAAGTAACCGGAGCAATTTCTCCGCCTAAATGCTCCACAAAAACCCAGACGCCTTGCGCGTGCATCCAACCACCACCTTTTAATAATTGTTTGGGCAACTCCCATTGCCATCTTTAAGCCGGCAGGAACCGGCCCTTTTATTTATTAGCCACTAACGTTAGCGGTACCAGCTTCTCTACCAGAGCTTTGGCCACTTCTTGGGGACTGCCGGTTAGCATCTCAACTTTGGCCCGGGCTTTAGCCTGGGGCACAAAACTTTTCCATACCTGTGTTGGTGAGCCTTTAAGTCCTAAAAAAGCTTCCTCCACGTCTAATTGCTCTTTCCCCCATACTTCCGGCTGGTAACGGGCAGCACGAATCATATCCGGCATAGTAGCGTAACGGATTTCGTTTATCCCCTTTAACGCCGTAAGAAGCGCCGGAAGCTTTGCCCGCACGTATTCTTTCCGCCCTTCAATTTTCCTTACCGCCACTACATAGCCTTCCACGGGATTAAACTCCTCCACCCGCTCAATGTATGTAATTAAAGCCATATTAAGCCGGGCTGCCACCCCGGGACCCACCTGCGCCGTATCCCCGTCGATGGCTTGCTTTCCGGCAAACACCAAATCCACCGGTTCCGCGGAAGCTATTTTCTCAATAGCTTTGGCGAGGACATAACTTGTAGCCAGGGTATCCGATCCGGCAAACTTCCTGTCGGTAAGTAAAATCGCCCGGTCGGCTCCATAAGAAATTGCTTTTTTCAAAGCCTCGGCCGCCTGCGGCGGACCCATCGAAACCACCGTCACCTTACCGCCGTATTTATCCTTAAGCCTTAACGCTTCTTCCAGGGCGTGGGCATCGTAGGGGTTGATAATAGATGGCACCCCTTCGCGAATTAAAGTGTTAGTTTTGGGGTCAATCCGCACTTCCGCCGTATCGGGCACCTGTTTTAGTAAAACTACCGCATGCACAATACCACCTCCAGACGTTTATTTTTAGTTTACCCAGGATTGAAAATTTTTCTGTGAGTTAGCTTACAGTTTTGGCAAGTGTTTTTTATTTTATTTTTAAAGTCACCAAATACCCATCCTGGGTTTGTTCCTTTTGGTAATCTAAATTTCTATAACCTTCATACCCCAACCACTAATAATTTTATTTTATTTAGAATATAACATTTTATAATTTTATTTGCAATAAAAAAAAACCGCCTACCACACGGTAGACGGTTCTCTATCAGTTTAATTATTCGGATATCTAATTATCCGGCCTTCCCAGTTGCGTAAAACTGCTTCTTCTTCCGAGAGTTCAATTAAATACTGGGGTAAAAGCGGAATTTTCCCAAAGCCTCCAGGCGCGTTGACGATATAATACGGCACTGCCAGTCCCGAGGTATAGCCCCGCAAGCTTTCCATTATCCTTAATCCGTCTTCAATCTTGGGAACAAAATGCATCGTTCCCCGTACCCTCTTCGCCTGGAAGATATAGTACGGCCGTACCCGAATTTTTAAAAGCTCATGGTTCAATTTCTCCATAATTACGGGATTGTCATTTACCCCTTTTAAAAGCACCGCCTGATTACCTAATACCACCCCCGCTTCAATTAATTTATCCACCGCTTTTTTGGCCTCAGGAGTTACCTCCCGGGGATGGTTAAACTGGGTATTGATATATATCGGCGGGTATTTTTTTAATATTTTAACCAGATTATCGGTAACCCTTTGCGGCAAGGTCACCGGTACCCGGGTACCAATCCTTTTAATTTCTACATGGGGTATTTCGGAAAGTTCTTTTAATATCCAGTCCAGCTCCAAATCGGATAAGAGAAGTGCATCCCCACCGGTAATTAAAACATCCCGGATTTCTTTATGCTCCCGGATGTAAAGAAGGGCTTCTTTTATCTGCTCCCTGGGAGTTTTCCGGTCAACCTCACCGATATTTCTTCGCCGCTGACAGTGACGGCAATACATCCCGCACATATTGGTAACATTAATTATTAAGCGGTCCGGATAACGCCGGGTAACCGCCGCCACCGGCGAAGTCCCCGCTTCATTCATCGGGTCAAGTTCACCGGTATCATCTAAAACCTCCAAAATGGAAGGAATCGACTGTTTCTTAATACCGCAATCGGGATCATCGGGATCAATCAAGCTCAAATAATAAGGCGAAATGGCAAAGCGATAAACCTTACTGACCTCCTCAAGTTCCCAGAGGACCTGGTCGCTTAAAGGCAAAATTTTTCGTAAAACTTCCGGCGTTGTTATCCGATTTTTCAACTGCCAGCGCCAATCCTGCCAGTCTTCTTCCGTTCCACCTAATACCTTTAAAATCTTCTCTTTTTGTTTTAAAATTTTTTCCCAGGCTTCAAATCCCGATAAAACCTTTTTTCTTTCCCTTAACCTACTACGACCAATCCGGGTAAGCTCTCTTTGCCGTTTCAATCCTTCATCTTTCTGCGAAATTCTTGCTCTATTCATGTAAATCCCTCCTTTCAATTCAGAGGGAGCACAGAAAAACCCTCCACAGGGGGAGGGTCAAAAAGGCAAAAAATATCCATTTTGCTCCCCCTTCGACGCTTACGAGGTTAGCTGACGGGTTCGGGCGGAAGGAGTCGCCCTACCTGAAAAGGATTCACCCCAAAAAGTGGTTCCCCCGCTTCCCGTAACGGGAATTCAGCGTTTGGTTAATAGTATTTTACCAAGTAAAATAATTTTTTTCAAGATTCTTGACTATTTTGTAACATATTTTGGTGATATTAGAAAAATTTAAACCACGATTTTTTCTTTTGCCTTTCTCCTTGTATTTCCAAAGTCACCGGTTCGCAGGATTTTCCCTCAAAAAACCGGCGGTTATTGGTAAATACTTCCGGTTTAAGATACTCCTCTAAAAACCTTATACTCCCTGGACCGTGAGCATCGGTGCCGACCAAAACCCCTTTTTCTAAAAACCACCGGGCACTTTTTCGGCTTCCTTCCCCGAAATACCCTGATAAAAGGGAAGTCAGGCTTACCTGAAAAACAACCCCCATATCCAAAAGCTCCTCAATTTCTTCCCGGTTCTCCCGTAAATACCGGTACCGCTCCGGGTGGGCAATGATGACTTTATTCCCGGCCCCGATTATTTCCGCTAAATAGAAGGTAAGCCAGGGCGGTTTTTGCGTTAGCGGCAGTTCGATTAAATAAATCCGTTCCCCTTTTAAGCCCAGCACTTTACCTCCGGCTATTAACTCCGGCAGTTCCGGCGTAAGATAAAGCTCCATCCCTGGATAAACTTTAAGCCCAATCCCTTCCGCCCCCAGGGCCTGGTTTAACCCTTCAACTTTGCGGATTACTTCTTCCGGCTTTAGCGGAGCTCCTTCCGCCATAAAGTGCGGAGTCGCCACCACTTCGCTAAAACCTACTTTCGCCATTTCCCGGGCAAGCCACAGGGAATCTTCAAGCGTCTTTGGCCCATCATCTACTCCGGGTAGTATATGGCAGTGAAGGTCCAGCATTTTAAGCCTCCTTAGCAGCTCACTTACTGTTTAGAAAAATCTGGGTTATAATTTTACAATTTTCCCCACTTACATCTCTTGGAATTTTCATACAGCTATTACCTCATCTTTAACAATATGCAACCGCATTATTTTATCCCTAAACTTTTATTAAAGAACTCACAGTTTCTTTCCTTCCCGGTAAACTTTTTCAACTAAACTTGCCGGTGCATCTTCTTCTAATACTATATGTACCTGGAAAGGTACCGCTAAATCCACACATTCCGCTACCAGTTTAAAAAAACTGCCCTCAATTTTCCCGGCTATAAAAATATCTATATCCGAAATAGGGGTAAAAAAAGCATTTTCATCGGCCAAAGAACCAAATAAGTAAACATCCTTCACTCCGTACTTTTCGCGGATAAATTCAGCTATTTCTTGAGCTTTACTCAAAGCTTCTTCCCGTAAAATCTTCTGCTCTTCTTCCTGCCTTTTCTGTCGCTTTTTTAACCACTCCCGCTGTTCAATAATATCTTTTTCGGAATAGGGAACCACACTGCTCACTCCCTATCGGCAACACTTTTTTGCAAAAACTCGATAAATTCTTCTATCTCAGCAAAAAATAACCTTAGTGTATCCGGCAACTTTATTAATAAAGCAAGGATTTTTTCTTCATTTAAATTAAATCCATAAACATTTCGAAATACATGCCTAAAGCCTCTTAATTCCTCAAGCTTTTCCCAAAGTTCCCGGCTAATAACTCTTTTTCGTACTCCATCGATATCCAGCGCCATCTGCAGGAGAAGTTCTTTATGCCAGTTTTCTGACGCTGGCACCTTTCCGTCAAACTCCCGGGCAATTATCTTAAAAATGTTTTCTATACATACATAAATATCATGCAAGATAGAAGCCACTGCCCTGATAATAAAGCTATCCCCGCTTAAAATCTTTTTTAAATTTTTTTGTCCAGAATAATATCCTTTTTCTATGAGTTCATCTTCAAGCTTTTTAATATTTTTTAGCTCTTCCTTTATTCTCGCTGAAATAATCATGATGTCCCGTGGCGTCATTTTTACCCCTCCGCTTTTATTTACTTTAATTGTATCTTAACTCACCGGCCCTTACAATCAGCACTGTTAATTTTTTCTATTTTCCTTGACCTCTTATATACCCAAGGATAAAATTAAATTAACAAAAGTAGGCAAAAATTATGAGTAAAGCTTTGAACTCTAACGTTTTTACCTATAAAGATTATTTAAAACTTCCGGAAGAAGAGCGTGGTGAACTTATTGATGGCCAATTTTTCTCAAAAGCTTACGCTTCTCCGTCACGCCTCCATCAAAAAACCCTTTTAGAGCTTGCTTTGCAAATCGGTAGTTTCCTAAAAACAAAAGAAACTACCTGCGAACTTTACGTAGCCCCTTTTGATGTGATTCTGGCTTTAGAAAATGAAACCATTGAAGACGTTAAAAACGTAGTTCAGCCGGATCTTCTGATTATTTGTGACCCGCAAAAACTTACAGAAAAAGGTTGCCTTGGAGCACCGGATTTAATTATTGAAATAGTATCCCCCACATCCTATCGCCTGGATTATGTATTAAAGTTAAACTTATACGATAAATTCCAGGTAAAGGAATACTGGATTGTAAATCCCGAAACGAAAACAGTATTAATTTACCGTCAGGATAATGACCAAGGTTTTGGCGAGCCGGAAAAATACACTATCCCATCATTCGTATCTTCTTCTGTTCTGCCAGGTTTAACTATCTCAACCGAGCAAATATTTAACGATTAAAAAAACACCGGCAATTGCCGGTGTTTTTATTTCCCTAAAAACCATTTGGTTATTCCCTGGGCTAAAGCCGCTGCCGCTTTAGTCCGGTATTCCGGGGTAGAAAGTTTCTTCTCTTCTTCCGCATTAGATAAATACCCAACTTCCACCAAAGCAGAGGGCATTTCCGTATATTTAATCACGTAAAAGCCCTGATTGGTATAAATTCCTTTATTTTTGCTATTCAGTACCTCATTTAACGCAACCATGAGATTATCCGCCAGGGCTTTTTCCTGTGCTTGATTGTTCGGGTCAGGATAATAATATACTTGAGTTCCGTTAGCCGAGTAATACGCTGGCGAACCTACACTATTCTGGTGAATGCTTAAGAATAAATCAGCGGATAAACCGTTGGCGTATTCCACCCGTTTGCTTAAAGTGGGATAAGTGTCGCCAGTTCTGGTCATATAAACAGTAGCTCCCAGCGCTTCCAGGTAACCTTTAAGTTTAAGAGCAATATCTAAATTTACATCCTTTTCTTTAATCCCATAGACCTTTCCTATCGTACCGGGGTCGCTACCGCCGTGACCAGGATCCAGTACAATCTTTTTCCCTGAAAGTACTGGTTCCGGGAAAATTCTTACATTGTACCCCCCATTAATTTTCTCCACCGTAAGGTTCAGCGGAACAAAACCGGCAAAATTTACCACTACATTTCCATTTTCCGTAGCTGTGGTTAAGCTTTTTACCGGAAAACTTAAATCTGGAGCAGTAAGATTATCGATTTGCCCATTCTCTAAAACAATTTTGGCCGTTAATTTATCGTCACTTAAAGTATAAGTAAGATTGGCCGTAGTAGTTATTTGCCAGGTCAGCGAAGCAGGTGCCGTTTCACCTTTAATCTGCACCGGATGTACCGGTTCTACCGGAGTATCGCTAAAGTAAGCTTTCTCCGCCCAACCTATCTCACGGCCAGCCAAAGCTAACCGGTACCAGCCGTCTTTTTCCTCTAAAACCCCAAAGCTCTTTTCCCCGGAAATTGTCGCTTTAACTCCGGTAGAAAACCCCGCACCGTTAAAAACATTTACGGGGTCAACCTGCGGATAAACGGTTTTTATAATTCGAAGCCCATCCCCGCGGCTGGTTTCTGCCACATAAGGAACTAAATACGCTTTTGCAACCCAGCCGGTAGTACTTCCCGCTTTAACCTTCATCCAGTCACCGGAAACCTGCAGTCCTTCTACCTTTGTCCCCTGCGGCAGGGTCTTTATCACGCTATAACTTGTTCCCGGACCGGAACGAAGATTTAAGCTGGTAGCTTTTACTGCATAGACTCCAGAAATCGTCTTAATAGAAGTATTAGTACTGCTCTGCGGAGGAGTAGGGGTTGTCCCCCGGGAAGTCTCGGTAACTTTAATATAGGTTTTTACCACCCACCCGGCAATACTCCCCGCTTTTATGTAATACCAGCCGTTTTGCTCTTTATAAATTTCCACCCGCGTGTTTTTGGCCAATTTACCGGCTATCGCCGCAGAAGTACTCGGGGTTGTTCTGACGTTTAAAATGGTAGCTGTCACAATCCCGGTGCGAGACGCTTGAGTGCTCCGGCTACTCCCTACTACCGGACTGATATATTTGCCGGAAACATATCCATAACCGTTTTTATACCGGATTTTAAACCACTCACCCGTTTTTGCCGTAATTTCAACTTTTTGTCCCCGGCTTAATACCCCAATCTTTGCATAATTAATGCCCGGACCAGAACGAACATTTAACGTCGAAGCCGTCACCACTCCGTAGCTTGCGGCCAATACTGGCAGGCGGAACCCAAAAAATATGGAGAAAAGGAAGACCAAAAGAAATGCCAGAGCTTGTCCGCGAAGGTTGGAGCGACATCCCTTTCTCACTTTTTCACCCGCCTTTTTCCATTAATTTATCAAATCTTGTAAATATTATAACAAAGTCTTTACAATTTGTCGAACAAAAAAAGCCCCAAAAGGGCGTAAAATCAGAAATTACAGCACATAACCCCCTGGGACTTGTCAAAATCCTATGTTTTTTGGGTAGTTTTATGGTTTTTCCAGTTTTTATCCAAATTTGAGCTATCCCGACATTACCTGTCGACGGAAGTCAATCGTGGGTGGAAAGAATCACCCTACTCTTCAAAGGTTATCGAATGGAGCATTTCCGCTTCATAATAGGCTTCCGCCGAACTATCTTCTACATGCTTGGGTAGAGGTGCTTCCTTTAAGAAATAATCATAAATTATACCATACTTTTCCTGGTCATCCCAGGTCACATCCACATCCAGCCACTTACCGTTAACGTAAACCCTGTTCCAGGCATGGGGCTCACCATCACCGGTACCGATCACAATTTTAGTGGGAATTCCCGCTGCCCGAGCAATAGCTGCAAACAAGCGGCTGTAATCCTGGCAAACACCGGTACCGGAAGCCAAGGCTTCCGAAGCAGTTTTCTGAGGCACCACCCCAAGCCGGTAGCTGGTCCAATCATAAGCCAATGCCCTGGCTACATAATCATGAATTGCCTTTACTTTCTCCAAATCACTGGTTAAGTCCTTGGTTAAATCGTAGGCAATTTGCCGAATTGTAGGATTATCGCTATCAACAAAACCGGAAGGTAAAAGCGTCGACTTATCGGCAATACCGGTTACGTTTAATTTTATCACTTTTTCAATGTAAACACTGCTGCCCCACGACTGCTTGTAAAATAGCAGGTAATAGCTGCCACTCCCGTACCGGAAATAAAGCTTCTCGCCACTTATATTGGAACTGTTAAACTCCTTTATTGCATATATTTTCCCGCTACCGGCTGGCTTATAGCCAAAGTCGGTACTAATCCCCGCTGGAATACCGCTAATTTGCAGGGTTCCAATTTCCTCTCCGGGTTTTAAATTAAGGGTATAGGTATTGACATCGGGATACTCGGAAAGCTTCCGGTAGTCAAAGCTTAAAACACTTCCCGGCTTTATCTCTTCTACCGGAGTATTCGAGCTATCCCGGCGAATAATTTTTAGGGATTTAACGGTGGCATTACCAAAGATATCAACAGCTTTAACCGTTACGGTATTTTCACCGGGATTAAGATTAACCTTAGCAACCGTCTGGTAATACCAAACCGGTGCCGCTAAAAGGTTTTTCCCGTTAACCTCTAACTTTGCTACCCGGGAAATATCCCAAGCAGTGATTTTTAAATCCGCCGTAGAATTAGTCACCACCGAAGGCGCTGTTACCATAAGCACCGGCGGAGTTTTATCCAGGTAAACAATATATACCCGGCGTAAGGTATACTTGCCTTTATGGTCAACCACTTTAACGGTAAAAATATTACTTCCGGCTTTTAAATTCACCTTTACCGATTTAACTATACTTTTCGTACCCGGCAAAGCATAATGGTTTTTATTAACCGTCAGATACTTTAAAGGATTCTGTCCGGAAGCCTTTGCGGTAATGGTTGCCGACGGGGAATAAACCACCTTTGGCGCCACAACAGTCAGGGTCGGGGTGTCCGCCGCTAACGAAACAGTGCTAAATACGGTAACCATTAAAAAGGCAAGTAGTACCAGTACTCCTAATTTTCTTCTCACCACCAACCCTCCTTTCGCAATTTTTTCTATTATCCTAAGTATATTATAATCTTTTTGACAATTTTCTGCAAAAAGACCCTCTCTCAAGGAAAAAAGCTGTAGAAAAAACTACAGCTTAAAACGCTTCTTTATCCACCCAAAGAGAGAAATTTTCTAAGTTTTTGAGAAAATTTGCCGGTTGATTTGCTTCCCCTGCTAAAAGCCTTTTCACCGCTTCCTTCTTCCTGCTTCCAGTAGCATTGTAAACGATTCTTCGGCTTAATTATTTGCGAAACCTTTTAGTAAATTGACTTTAGTAAGAATTTTCAATACAATTAAACTATCAATTGCATACAATATTCTTAAAAAGGAGGGTTTTCATGTTAAAATTACAGAAGCTCCGTTTTCTGGCGACAGTCCTGGTCCTGGCTCTAATCTTTAGTTTTGTAAATCCAGGATTAGCCGCTATCTTTGCCAGCACGCCGAAAACGGTGGATTTACTGGAGGTCACCGACTTCCACGGTTATTTAAAGTACGACACAACTTTAAACGGCCAGCCTTTAGAGCAGAAAATCGCTGCAGTCTTAGCTAAAAAGCTAAAAGACATTAAAGCCTCAAACCCCAACACCGTCATTCTCTCCGGCGGTGATATGTTTCAGGGAACCCCCATTTCCAATGTCCTCAGGGGTAAGCCGGTAGTTGAGTTTATGAACAACGTCGGTTTTGACGCAATGACCCTGGGCAACCACGAGTTTGACTGGGGGTTAGACGCGGTAATTGATTACAACACCAACACCATTAAAGGGGCAAAATTCCCGCTTTTAGCCGCTAATATCGTTTACAAAGCTGATAATACGCGGCCTCCCTTTTTCAAGCCTTACACTATCATTGACAAAAACGGCATTAAAATAGGGGTCATCGGTCTTGTCTCTACCGACTTTCCCAACGTCATCATGCCCGCTTACATAGCACCCTTTAAAATCTTAGATCCAGTTACCACCGCCAACGCCTTAATTCCCGAGGTCAAAGCCGCCGGTGCTAACATAGTAGTGATCTTAGCCCACATGGGGGCGTTTGACTCCACCCTTACCAAAACCGATATCCCAGATAATGAGCTTATTAACCTTGCCAAAAACATTAACGGCGCCGATGTAATTTTTGGTGGCCATACCCATACCATTATCGCCGGCAAAGTAAACGGCATCCCGGTAGCTGTAGCCCAGAACAACGGTAAAGGCTTTGCCCGGGTAACCCTTACTTTAGATGAAAATAATAAAATAGTCGACAGCACCGTAAGTTTTGTAAGTATTGTCAATGACTACAACACCCAGACGCCGGTAATTGACCCGGAAGTAAATGCTATCGTGGAAGCCGCCAAGGCAGAAGTTGGCCCCATGTTTTCCGAGGTAATCGGTAGAGCAGCTTTTGACCTGACCCGTACCCAAAGTGCCAGCCCCTTCGGCGACTCGCTTTTGGGTAACTGGGCCGCCGACGTTACCCGGAAAAAAGTAGGGGCCCAGATTGGCTTTGCCAACAACGGTGGACTTAGAACAGACTTAAAAGCAGGCAACATTACCGTGGGGGATATCTTTACTTTAATGCCCTTTGACAACACTATCTATAAACTGCAAATGAAAGGTTCCACCATTAAAAAAGTTCTGGAACAAGCGGTCATGGATGGGGGCAAAGGTATTCAGGTAGCCGGACTTAAATTTGAATACCTGCCCACTCTTCCCAGCATGAGCCGGGTCACCAAGGTTACTCTGGAAGACGGCACACCCCTTGACGATAATGCTGTTTACACCGTCGCTACCAACAACTTTATGGCTACCGGCGGCGATAACTTCACCGCCTTTAAGGAAGCTGTTTCCGCCGAAGATACCTTTATCCTGGTCCGGGACGCTTTTATCGAGGACATCCGGAGTAAAGGTACCATTACCTCACAGATCGACAACCGGATTAAACCGGCAACCGATATTTATAAAATTTCCATTTTAGCTACCTCGGATTTGCACGGAAATATTTTCCCGCTGGATTACTACCAAAATATACCTTACGACCAGGGATTAGCCAAAGTTTATACTTATGTCAAACAAGTGCGGGCCCAGAATCCGGTAATTTTGGTGGACAACGGCGATACCATTCAGGGAACACCCTTAAACTACTATTTCAATATGATCGATACCGAATCGGAATATCCCATGATGAAAGCCATGGGCTATATGGGCTATGATGCCTGGACCCTGGGCAACCACGAGTTTAACTTTGGGCTCAACACCTTAAACCGCATTATTTTGGATGCCACCAATGAAGGAATAGCAGTCTTATCGGCCAATATCGTCTGGGCCAAAGACGGACGGACTTATGTCCGCCCTTATATCATTAAACCGGTTAACACCCCCTTTGGTACAGTAAAAGTGGGTATTCTTGGCCTTACCACCAAGACGATCCCCAGCTGGGAAAACCCGGCTAACTACAAAGGTCTTGAATTTAAAGACCCCATTGAAACCGCTAAGTACTGGATACCCAGGATGAAAGCCCAGGGAGCCGATTACATTATCGTCACCTTCCACTCCGGGGAAGAATCGGCTACCGATGTCATCCCGGAAAACCAAGTTAAAGCTCTGGCTACCAGCGTCGATGGCATCAACGCCATCGTTGCCGGTCACACCCACCGGAATATCGGCATGAATATTTACACCAGCCCCTCGGGTAACAGGGTAATTGTTACCCAGCCCGACCGCTGGGGTCGCTATGTTTCCCATATTGACCTTATTTTTGTTAAAGATAGCAACGGGAACTATAAATTTGCCGGCACCACTTCCAAAACCGTAAAGATGGACGCCAACTACCCTGCCGACCAGGAACTTTTAGCCGTAATGCAACCCTACCAGGATAAGGTATTAGCTTACACCGGCACCAAGATTGGGACTGCTGCCGGCGATTTCCTGGCTACCGGCATCACTACCCAGGATACGGCTTTAATGGACCTGGTAAATGAAGTGCAGCGGTATTATGCCAAGGCAGATCTTTCCATCGCCGCACCTCTTAGCACCACTGCTAAGATTTACAAAGGGGATATCACCATTCAAGATATCATGTCGCTCTATATCTATGAAAACTTCCTCTACGGTATCAAGATGACCGGAAAGCAATTAAAAGACTGGCTGGAATGGTCGGCCCGTTATTATAAACAAGTAACAAGTCCTACCGATCCGGTGGTAAAAGACCCGGTTTACAATATCCCGGACTACAATTTAGATATGCTCCATGGAGCAACTTATACCATCGACCTTACCGCTCCGGTGGGACAAAGAATTAAAAATCTTAAAGTTAACGGCAAGCTCGTCAAAGATACCGATGTCTTTAAAGTCGCCATCAACAACTACCGGTTTAACGGTGGTGGAGGATTTATGGCGGCAGCCGGTATCAGTAACACCGACCCCAGCATAGTTTATTTTGACTCGGCCAAGGAAATGGGTGACGACGGACAAATTAGAAGCTTAATCATTCGCTATATCCAGGAAAAAGGTACGATCGTCCCGAAAGTCGATAACAACTGGCGAATTTCTACCACACCGGTAGAACAGGAAAAAGATGTCGAAATTAAACCGACCCCTAACCCAGCACCGGCACCCCAGTACGCGGTGGTAATAAACTTAAGAGCATACGTCAAAGCCAATCCTTCTGCCTCTGCCCCTACCGTAGCGGTAGTTAGCGGCGGCAGCAGGTATCAAATCGTAGTTAAAGATGGTTCCTGGTACAAAGTAAAAGTAGGCTCCATCTTCGGCTACATTAACGCCAAAGATGTCCTGGTAACCACCCAGCCCGAGAAAATCGTGGTTTATAAAAAAGTAAAAGTAACCTCTAAATCCGGCGCCTATATCCGGGATAAAGCAGTAGACGGCAAAGTCATCGCCACCGTCCGTTACGGTACCACTTTGGAAGTTATAGGTTTTGCCGGAAACCGCTACAAAGTAAAATACGGTAACAAAACCGGCTACATCTGGGAAAAACTTGTAAGCTAAGCGCTTAAAGCATTAACGCCTCTGGTCAAGGCTAAGGCCAGAGGCGTTAATATAGCTATAGCTTATATTTCCCTATTTCCTGATTTAGTTCCTCTACTACCCTGCCCAATTCCGTTATATTCGCTCCCACTTCTTCCACCATAGCGGTGGTTTCCTCAACGAATGAAGACGTTTCCACCGCTGTGTTCGCTAAATGGGTAGCCATATTTTGCATTTGCCCGGTTCTCTCACTGATTATTTCCGCTCCATGCCTTAATTCTTTGGCTTTTTCCGAAAATTCCCGGTAGTTTTCGGCGGTTTGTCTGACCACTTCCCCGGCCTTGCTGGCGTCTTTGCCAACCTCCTGCAACTGCCGGTGTATGTTTAAAAGTTCCTCCTTTATCTCATTTGCCTTGTTTCTTGTACTGTCGGCCAGTTTCTTGACTTCCTGCGCCACCACCGCAAACCCCCTGCCGGCTTCTCCGGCTCTCGCCGCTTCAATGGCAGCGTTTAGCGATAGCAGGTTGGTTTGCTCGGCTATTTCGGTAATGAATTCGGCCACTTCCATTAAAGCGTTGCTGGTTTGAGCCGCTCTGTTCACCTTGGTTATGAGTTCTTCGATCCTCTTAACGGTTTCCTCGCTGGTTTGCCGCCCCTCTTCGGATTTTTTCTGAATATAGCCTGTTTCTTTAACCGCCTGATTGATTAATACCGCCAGATTCTCGGCGGTTTCTTTCAACTGTTCGGCAATGCTGGTTACGTTGTTAACCAGTTCCGCTTCCCGGATTACTCCGGTGTTGATTTGTTCCACCGCCCCCAGTATGCCTTCCATACTGCTGTTAAGTTTCTGGGTTTCCTGCTGCATTAACGATAATATGCTTTTATTTCTGCTAATCATGGTGTTGTAAGCCTTAACTAAATCGTCCAGTTCATCCCTGCCAAACATAGCTTTCCTTTGAAAAGCGTCAGCGGTTAAATCCCCTGAACTGATTACATCACAGTATTTGGTTAGCCGTTTAATAGGCTCAAACAAATCCTTGATAATTTGCCGGCTAAAAAAGATCAAAGCTCCCAGCATCGGAATAAACATGGCAACCATAAGCAGAAGTACGTTGTGAGTTGCTTTTTTGGCCGCACCGTGTAAAACTGCAAGGTTTCCGTGGCTACCAAACTGGTTAACGGCATTTACCAGCCCAAAAAAGATAACATACCCGAAAGCTATACCCACGAAGATGATGGCAAAGATACTGCCAAAGGCGATAAAATATTTTGTCTTTAAAGATAGATAGATATCACGAATGTTTGTAATCCGCGTCAACTTTTATACCTCCTTTAAGTCTTAAAATATTTTATTAAATTAGCAAAATAAAGGAACATTTTCACAAAAAAATTGAAAAAAAAATACTTTTCTGCTTAAAATTTTTCGACAAGAATTAAACTTCTCCTGCAATACTTTTTAAAATTTTCGTTTTAATTGAAAAATTAGTAACGTAATTGAG
The DNA here is from genome assembly GCF_000012865.1 of Carboxydothermus hydrogenoformans Z-2901. Taxonomy (GTDB): domain Bacteria; phylum Bacillota; class Z-2901; order Carboxydothermales; family Carboxydothermaceae; genus Carboxydothermus; species Carboxydothermus hydrogenoformans. The sequence goes on from NC_007503.1 coordinate 2,233,161, forward strand.
GCCTTTACCCATCCTACTTATACAAGGCGATAATTTTAGACACCTTCCCATCGCAGCTATCTTAAAACCGCTTTAAATTGTTAAGAAAATATGATAGGATTATACCAAAAGCATAAAAGGAGCGATCAAAAATGCCCGACGACCGTCTGGATGAAATTAAAATCCAGATAAATCAAATGTCTTCAATGTTAGCCGAACTTATTCATATGGTCGGCCGTACTAACGGTGCTGTTGAAGAACTACGAAGCGACATAAACGAAATGAGAAAAGAAATTAATGAATTAAGAGCTGAAGTGAACGAATTAAGAGCTGAAGTAAACGGATTAAAAGCTGAAACGAATGAATTAAGAGCTGAAATGAGCGAATTAAAAGCTGAAGTGAACGGATTAAGAACTGAAATGAATGAATTAAGAACTGAAATGAACGAGATGAAAAATAAAATTACTACTATGGAAGATAAAATCGCAGCTATGGAAAAAGATATTGCTGAAATCAAGGCCACCCTTCGCGAGCACACCGAAAAACTTGATTTTGCTATGTTTAAACTAATCAATCACGAAGAACAACTTTTTGCCATGAAGCGAACAAATTGGAAATAGGCCAGCTTGTGCATAAAATTCTTAATCCTAAGAAATTAAGGTTACCCGCACAAAAATCCCCGGCCTTTTAAGCCGAGGATTTTTACTGGTTATTAATCAATACCATTTTTCACTAAAATCGTTAAAACCGCTTACCGCCTCGTAAAAATACCAGTCAACGGTATACTTGCCATTATTGGGAGTTATATATTTTGCCGGTACCAAATTTTCGGCAGGCATTTGGTCAAGGTCCTCATACACCCTGAACCAAACATGAAAAGCTGGGATCCCCAAATAATTAGAAAACTTTTCGGTTAATGTTCGGGCCAAAATGCTCCAATCATTATTAAAATCTGCATTTACCTGATGATTTAGATAAATTTTTAAAAATTGCTGGTAATTAACAACAACGTCAATTCCGTAATGAACAGCGCCAGTATTCTCATCTACCCAGGTGCCATTTTCATACGTAACCCTGCCAAAATTTGTTGAACCAATTATTAAAGGATTTAAATAATCGTAATTCCCTTCATTTAAAGTTTTGACCAGCTCATCAATCCCTGCCTGAAAAGTTTCATCACTAAAGACTTCCGCTAACGGAGCATTGACCACAAAAGCGGTATTCATATTCTGCACAACCGTATTATAGGAAATAGCAAAATTCAGCCCTTCGCTTCCATTGAGCTTCATGTTGATTATGCCTATTACTTCGCCCTTCATATTGAAAAGTGGCCCGCCGCTATTGCCCGGGTTAACCGGAGCAGTGATTTGCAGGTAAGATTTGCCGTCTATTTCCCGATTATTGCTGCTAACTATGCCGCTTGCCATACTCCAGCTTAAACCCTGAGGATTACCAATGGTAAAGACTTGTTCCCCCACCTCGGGAAGTTTGGTAGTTAACGCCACCGGTTTTACATTTCGGGCATTGATTTTAATTATGGCCCAATCATTTTCCGGATCATATCTTTCTAAACTGACAACTTCATATTGGGTTCCATTGGCTAAGGTAACATAGGCTTGCTTTTCTCCTTTAATAACGTGATAGCAGGTTAAAATCCGTCCGTCGGAAGAAATAATAAAGCCGCTACCCAGGCCTGAACCGGTAGTGATCAAAACAGTACTATCCTTTAATTCTTTAAAAAGCTGGGTTAAAGTTTTAGGCTTAACCTGGATTTTTATGGATTTATAGGCTGCAGCTTTTTTGCTGTCGTAAACTTTTAGCTTAATTGTGAAATATGTATCACCGGTAACCTTAGGGGCTGTCCAGGTAACTTTTGCCGCCCTGGTACTGCTGAACTTTCCTTTATCCGAGCTGCTACCGCTTACCGTCCATTCATAATAAACTTTATCCTTATTTTTATCATAGGCTTTGGCAGACAAGGTGATGCTTTCTCCGGAAGTGACTACCGTTTTGCTGGCAGAAATAGTTAGTATTTGGGGCGGATAGTTTACTGTTTTAGCCAAAACTGGGCGATAATTAAAAAGAACCAGACTTAATAAAAAAACAACGATAAATTTTCCCAGGGATTTCATCTTTACCCTCTCTTTCTTTAAAATGCTTTTTTTCTTTATCATTCTCTAAAGTTAGAAAAATTCCTGCACCTTTTAAACAAAAAAGGCCAGGGACTTTTTTCAAGTTTAAAGATAAGTTTTAACGGCAATGTTCCTGCCAGTGTTAGTTTTGAAATTTTTTTCGATTATCTTTTTCACGTTTTCTTTATTTTTATCTAACCCATCTTCCTCGATGTTTACCAGAAGGTCAGCTTCCCAGATGATCTGAAAATCAAGTCCATCATTTTTTTCTGCGGTATGATGGCCCCCTATGATATAGCAAACCCTTTCAATAATGCTTTTATCTTCGTTATTTTTAACCATTATTTCCCTGGCAATTGGCGGCCCTTCTATTTCCTGGTATTTACCGGCAGAAGAATTGTATTTCTGTTCGGCAACAATAATGCCGATATCGTGAAGAATAGCAGTTATAGTAATGATTTTCTTTAAATCACCTTCAATATTTTCCCCTTCCATTATTCTTTCCGCATAATTAAGTACTTTTAGGGCGTGGTTAATACGCCTTGTATCATCCCCAAAATAGTTCTTCATCGCTTCAATATACTTTTCCTTGTACATATTATTTCATCCCCCTTTATCCCGGTCGTCCATACCGTAAAAATTACGCCATTGGGGTTGGCATTTATATACTTGTCCTCTCAATCTATATTTCTATAATAACCTTATCCGCCGCTATTGTACAGACAAAACTGCTTTTCCTTTTATCCTGCTGAGGATATCTAAACAATTAATCTTTTTAACTCATCAAAAGGCAAAAAATTAAAGGCTGTTAACCTTTTGCCAACAGCCTCCGTTTTAATCTCATTTTTTAATCTTTGCCAATCGCAAATACCTTCCCAGGCAATTTACACTCTAAGGTTGGTTTAAGATGAAAAATTTCTCATTACTATAAATTAAAAGGTCAACCGGAACTTTAACGTTGGGGCCATACACTTAATACGCAAATACAAGTTTTAAATCAACGATAAGATCGTCAAAAATGGATACTCTGATTACATCATCATCCGTATATATCTCTGGTCTGCCATACCTTTTGTTGGCTTGCAAAGTAAATACACTTATAATTTTGCTGTCAGGCTCTACTATCCAATATTCTTTTACACCAAATTTTTCATATAAATTAAATTTTTCTACTTCATCTTTTCTTGCGGTAGATGGAGATACAATCTCTACAATTAAATCAGGAGCTCCTTTGCATCCCTCAACATCAAGTTTTGCTTCATCACATACCACCACTATATCAGGCTCAACAACAGTTTTTATATCTTCATCATTTTTTTCATTACTGGAAGGAAGCCTAACACCAAAAGGTGCATGATAGACCTTGCACGGCTTATCTTTAAGATAATTGTAAAACTGATTAAAGATCGCTCCCGAAATTTCCTGGTGAATTCTTGACGGCGGTGCCAGCAAATAAACCTGTCCATCAATTAATTCAATTCTTTCCTCTTCCGGCCAGGTCAAATAATCAACATACGTATATATTTTATCTTTTTTGGGTAATGGCATATTGCCGCCTCCTGTTCCAAGCTTTTACCCCACCAGCATCAGTATATCCTGTGATACTATTATATAGTTAATGTTAATTTTTTACAATATGTACCTTTCGCTTGGCCACAGTCGCACAAAAAACCCCAGCTTTGCTGCCGGGGATCAATTAACGTGAGCAGTAACACTTTTTAATTTTATTTTTGAATTTTCATTAAAACAAAGTTTTTTATTCTCTCGGCACTTTTAATAGCATTTTCAGCATCAAATTCCTCTCTTTCCAAATAAAAAGGATAGCGAGCCTGTACTCCATAATCTATTAATTCGATACAATCATCTTCTATCTTAGAAAATTCAGGGTCATAAAATCTGTCCCCCGTTTAAAGCAATAAATCCTTTTAAATATTTTTCTGCACTCTGCTGGCAATGATAACAAATAATATTACTTGGTTTAGGGTTCATATTCATTAAGTATTTTGCTACATTTAAATCACTATCTGCAAAATTAAACCATTCGAAGGCAATATCCCAATTATCCATAAATTTTAATGCCTTCCCGAGCAATTTTATACTCTAAGGTTGATTTAAGTTGTGAACGCTTTAAAAATTCCTCATTACTATAAATTAAAAGGTCAACCGGAACTTTAACTGTTGGGGCCATTAATTTTCTAACTTTTTTTAAATATTCCCTTTTATTATTAATCGAATCCTTAGTAATGATACAAACATCAACGTCACTTTCCGAATTAGGTGTACCATAGGCATGTGATCCAAAGATATAAACCCTTTCTACATCGGCAACTGACTTTGCAGCTTCAATAATTTTTTTAATTTCACCACTTATTTCTATAACCATTTATTATCACCACTTCATTATCTTTCTTTAATACTATTATATCTTTAGTGTAAATTTTTTACAATATATTTTATCTCATGTTGTGATTATCATTGGAGAATGCCACAAGATGTCTTTATGCTTATAAAAACTTGAGCTGATATTGTTTCAAAAAATAAACGGTAGGAGACAGCCCGTTCTAAAAGCCCCGGGTAATTCCAGGACTTTCTGTATTTTCCGACAATGTCTTGACACGTGTATATATACGTATTATAATTTACTCAGGAACAACTTATTAGAAAATAAATCTTATAACGCTGTTGATATATAAATTTCCAGGGAGAAGTTAAATGAAGGCATATTCATCAAGGGAAATAATAGAAATACTTAAAAATGATGGTTGGTTTCTCTATGAAGTTCGGGGAGACCACCATCAATTTAAGCATCCTGTAAAGAAAGGAAAAGTTACGGTGCCTCATCCCAAGAAAAATATACCAATAAAAACAGTAAAAAGCATACTAAAACAAGCAGGTATCGAAATTGAATAGTTCACTAATATCTTCTTTCAAAAATCTTAACGGAGGTTTTTATTTATGTATAAGGACTTATATGTGTTCCCTGCCATTTTTGACTATGCCGAAGATGGTATTTCCGTTGAATTCCCTGACCTTCCCGGATGTTTAACCTGTGGTGATAACACGGAAGAAGCTTTAAAAAATGCTAAAGAAGCTCTTGAACTTCATCTGTATGGTATGGAAAAAGACAATGAGCCAATTCCTGAACCAACACCTATAGACAAAATTAAAATTGAACCCAATCAAGTTCTCGTATTGGTAGAAGCCTGGATGCCATTAGTTCGCAGTGAAATGGATAATAAAGCGGTTAAAAAAACATTAACTTTACCAAAGTGGTTAAACGACCTAGCTGAAAAAAAGAAAATTAATTTTTCTCGTGTTCTCCAGCAGGCTTTGAAGGAACAATTAGGTATAAAAGAACGGGAAATATAACTTTAATTTTAATTTAACTATCTTGTTTATAATTCATTAACCTAAAGTCGATTTCTCATTGCTTTTATTTGTTTTATTCGTTTTTTTAAAGATTCTTTTTAAAAACTTAATCAGACCGGTAAATCCTTCTATAGTTGCTTTTATCCTTTCAAAAACAATTACGAAAACTACTGCGAAAAATAATACTTTGGTTATATAAAATGAAATTGGATCCATCCAAATCACCTTTGACAGAGGTAAAATTTCCATCCCATACTGTTTCAATTAACCGCCATCCTCCAGGGTCAGGGCCTTAAAATGATAGAAACCTCCCGTGATGCAAAAAAACCTGGGCAGCAAGAACCTTTATTTTGTTTTTTCTGTATGTACAAATTTATGCCAATGGCCAGGCAGTAGAAAAACTCCCTGGCCAAAAAAAGTGAGCAAAATTTGCGTTCACTTAATTTGAGCTAAATGTGGTCAATTAACGTGAGTAGTAACATTTTAATTTAAATGACATTTCTAGCTATTTTAAAATCTTTTCAATATTCATTTTTGCATAAAGGATTCTATGGATTTCTACTTCATCTTCAGTGACCACATAGAACACCAAATAGTTTTTTACCGTAATTATACATTATTAGCATCTACCTTATCAGCAAGTCTTGACCTTAAATCCGAAAACACTTCATCATGCGAAAACCGCTTAGTAGTCGTTTTTGCTTCCAACTCTGCTTCCTTAAGTTTGAAATAGATTTCACTTTCAAATAGGATGAAATCGGAAACCGGTCTAATGTGTGGCATGTAACCACCCTCTTTTATAATTTATCATGACTTTATCATAATATTGTCTCCAAGAACTCTCTTAACTCTATCGGAATAGCTACAATTTTCTTCCTTACGACCCGCTATTTTAGCTTTTCCAATAAACACCAGAGCTTTGCCCAGAGCATACCCACCGTTGAAGCAGGTTTTTTTATCCCAATAATAACCATCCTCTTTTGAGAACCAAACTTCCTGGAAACTACCGTAAGTTTGAACCAGCCACCATTATTTAAAAGAAATTTTAAAAGCACTTTTTCTTTTTCCGATAAATCTTTTACTTTTCTTTGCAAATTTTTGCTACTGGTCAGAAAAGAGATAATTTGGCGTTTATTGAAAAAATCCTACCAGAGCTAAAAACTTATCCACAAGTAGAAGCCTAAGCCAGGCTTTTAGTTTGATTTGCCAGCTCGAAAAATTGCAGTGGCCTTATATAAGGATCATGTTCCTTGGGCCAGAGGTTTGCCTCCCAGCATTGGGATTAAGCTTTTACACCCTTTTAAAGTTTTCATCCAGCATAAATTTTGTAGTAAAATTAAAAAAATAAGATATAATATAAGTAGAAGAGATTTTACCTCAAATATGACAAAACCCGGATCCCTTTGAAAGTAAGCAATAATGTCCAGATAACTTTCTAAGTATATAAGGGATTGGTATAGGTTTTATCCAAATATGTCACCAATATCTACAAGTTTCGAGATTATTTTAGAGAAATATGCGTGAATCTAAGATTATCTTTTTTTTGAGGAGGTCGCATAAATAAAATGTATAGTATAAAAAAAGTAACAGAAAAAAGTACAAAAAACCCCCGGAAATGGTTTGGGTTCCTAAATGAAGAAAAACAATTCAACAAACAGAAATGGTCGCGACGTAGAATATTTATAAATAAAAGGATTAAAGCTGGCAGAATTAGCGGGATAAGTGAGCGTGACATTAGTGCCTATTTTGAAACACGTAATTTAGAAAAATTGGCTTCGTTAAGAAAATATACCCGCCAAGAAATTCGCGACTTTTTGGACGCTGATAAATTAACACCAGAAATTGCCCGTAAGATTAAACGTTTGCTCAATGAATAAAAAGCCCAAAGTTTTTTTAGATGCATGTTGCTGGATAGCAGCAGCCATTTCTCCTGATGGCGGGTCAGCGAAAATTTTAAAACTTGCTAAAGCGGGTTACATCCAAATTGTAGTTACTAAGGAAATTCTAATTGAAGCTCATAGAAACATAAAAGAAGATAAAAAAAATGGGAAAAAAGCCTTAACGCGTTTTTATTGTGAACTTCAAACAACAAAAATAATTACAGTGGACGAGCCTACTAATGAAGAAAAAGATTGTTGGAGAAGTTTAGTTGCAGAAAAAGACTGTCATGTACTTGCAGGTGCTTATAAAGCAAATGCGGATTTTTTGGTTTCTTTAGATAAAAAACATATACTCACCGAGAAGGTAAAAAAAGAATTTCCAATACCTGTTATGGATACCAAAGAATTTTTAACAGAAATACTTTCAAACTTTTAATAATGTTTTAAAAAATTGGGATAAAACGACTTGCTTAAAATAGCAGGCCTTTTTTTATGAGAAAGATAACAGACAAAAGCGCTTTCGGTAAAATATAAAATGGCGCGAGATTTTAACTGAAATTTTACTTGTTTCAAGCGCATTGCTCAAATTTCTTTTGTTAAAACCCCGGGATTTAAGCCGTGGTGTTTATGGTAAAATAAAAGTGCAGAGTTTGGTAAGATAAAAATACAGAGTTAGGAATAGTAAAAAAACCATTGCCAGCAGTCCCAAATTATGGCCTACTAAAATAATTTGCAATTTTTTGCTGATTACAGCTGCCTTCTATACTAATTTATTTTGAAAAATAGATGCCAGATTAATTTGCAAGTTCACACTAATCCCGTAACAAGTGAAACAACCATTCTCAAAAACGATATTGATTCTTGCTCATTAAATTCTTTACTAAGTCTCTTCACCCTTCCTTTTATGTTATCCCAATAAAATCTTTCATAACTCATTCCTCGCACCTCCTATGCCAAAGTCTCAAAAACTTTTTCCAAAAGTAGCTTTGAAAGTTCTCGAATGTCAATAGCGGATTTAAATTGACCCATTTTCAGCGGTTTTAAATTGACCCACCCTGGCTTTTTTTAAAATTAAGCTTTGATATGTGGATTACCGTAGAGACCGGTTTTTAACCTGTCTTTTAGGCGGTAGCTGTTGCCTCTTATGTTGATTATATGGGCATGGTGTAATAGCCTATCCAACACTGCAGTGGCAAGCACCGGGTCTCCCATGAGCTCCCCCCATTCCCCAAAGCCTTTGTTGCTGGTGAGGATAATGCTCCCCTTTTCATACCGGGCACTTATTAGCTGGAAAAAGAGGTTTGAGCCAAGGCCATCTAAAGGGAGATAGCCCACTTCGTCGATAACAAGGAGCTTGGGCCTAAGGTAGATCCTCATTCGCCTTTCCAACCGGCTTTCTTTGTGGGCTGTTTTTAGGTCTTCAATTAGCCTGGAAAGGCTCGTAAAGTAGACTGATATGCCCTGGGATAGGGCTTCTATAGCAAGGGCTACGGCAAGGTGCGTCTTCCCTACTCCAGGCGGCCCAAGGAATATTACGTTTTCTGCCCGGTGGACAAAGGCCATTGTGGCAAGCTCTTTTATCAGTTTTTCATCGATACTGGGCTGGAAGGTAAAGTCAAATTCCTTCAGGGTCTTTTTATACGGAAGCCGGGCAAGTTTTGACCTTACCTCGACATTTCGCCTTTGCCTTTCGGCAAGTTCAGTTTCAAGCAGATCATTAAGAAATCAAGATACGTGCTGTTTTCCCGCTGGGCCCTTTCAAGGAGGGCGTCAAGAAAAGCCACTGCGCTTAAAAGCCCAAGTTCTTCAAGGTGGGACCGAGCTTTTTCAAGGTCTATCATACTGTGCCCACCTCCAGGAGGCTTTCGTAAACCCCCAGAGGACGCTTCTCAACTTCCAGGGAAGATAACTTGATCGCCCTCGGCCTGGGATAAAACATGCCCTCGGCTTCTTTTAGACCCTTATACTGGTCTTTGAGGAAAACGGTGCTCCTTGAGCGGTAATGCTTTTCGTGGGTTGCTATCACCTTCCCATCATAGAGGATTTCGATTTTACCGTTTTTGTCCCTTACAACCACCTCTTTTCCGCTATACTGCCAGGGAACACCGTATCTTACGCCGTCAAAACTCAAAAAGCCGTCTTTGTGGACTTTCCTTGCTTCTTCCAGGAATTTTTGGTATTTATCAAGGGCAGGCAGGGGTTTGAGGTTTTCCTTCTTCAGGCGGTCAATAGGCCTTTCCCCGGTAGTGCCGTGTATTCTCCTGTTTTTCTTTTCGCACCACACTATTGCCTGGCGGTTTAAATCACCGTAGTCTACGAACTTCCTACCCGGCAGGAAGTTGTTTTTGACAAAATCTATGCCGCTTTCTACCTTGCCTTTTGTTTGGGGGCGCCGTGCCCTGCACACTTTAGGAATAAATCCAAGGGTCGCCGCAAGGTCTTCAAAGGTAGGGTTCCATATGGGCTTTTTGTTCTCACCGGTGCCCAGTATTACGGTTTTCATTCTATCGGTAAGAACTATGTCGGTTACTCCGCCGAAGTATTCAAACCCGTGGATCAAGCAGCGGATGAAGGTATGGACGTCGCAGCGGTTTGTGAATTCCACGTATATGGCTCTGGAGTAGCCAAGCACCATGACGAAGACGTAAAGCTTACGTATTTCACCGGTTTCCTCGTCAATGTAGGTGTATTCGCCCCAGTCGACCTGGGCTTGCTGGCCGGGCTTGGTTTCATAGCGGCATACGGCAGGGACCTGTTTTGGAGGTCTAAATTGTCTTACATAGTCCCTTAAAATAGTGCGACCTCCGGTGTAGCCTTCTTCCTTGATTCTTTCGTAAATGACTTCGCAATTGAATATCCCCAGATTCATGAGCTCTTGAATAGTATCTTTGTATGGGTCAAGCTTTGAACCTCTTTTGGGATGGGGCTTCCTTTCAGGAATGCCCTCTGCTCTGAGGTATTTTCTTACCGTATTTCTGGAATGGCCTGTTTCTCGTGCGATTGCACGAATACTCTTGCCTCTTGCTTGTAATTCATGTAACATGATAATTGATCCACTCCCTATCTCAATATTTTTTGATTAACTAAATTAAGCTCTTAAAATCTTATTTTTTCGCTGAATTTCAGCTATTTCAATGTTGTTTTTTGTAAAGGATTTTTGAGACAAAACAAGACCACCTACGACAACTTGCGAATCAAGTTGCCTCACAAACGCTTCACTTATGCCCTCGACTACCCTATCATGTCTCTCGAGGTCCTACGCCCTCATTACATTCCTTCGTTCTGCCTTAGAGGGTAAGGCGGGGAGCTTTTTTACTAGCATGCAGGGTCTTGCCCCTATGGGAGTGTTAGAGCTTCCCCACCTTACCGGCCAACTCATTTTTAGGCTGCTAACTGGTTTATTTGCATAATGCGGTATTCCCCAAGGACTTTCTGGGGATCGTAATTTTCTCTCTTCTTGGCAAGGGCAAACATCACCCTTACCAGTTTGACTGAAATCGCAATCAATGCCTGCTTAGCTTTCAATGGATTTTTGGGCCTTTTTAGGAAATAGTTGTATAGTGCCTTGAATTCCTTGTTTTTGGCTACTAGCGTTAGGCTTGCTTTGTAGAGAAGATTCCTCAGCTCAGGACGGCCCCTCTTGGAGATCTTGGCCTTCCCTTTGTGTTTTCCCGATTGGTTTTCGGCTATATTAAGCCCTGCTAGTTTTTGTATCTGCTTAAAGTGGGTGTAGTTGGCTAAGTCACCTACATCCGCTAGAAATCCAGCTACGGTTATTACTCCTATGCCAGGAATGCTGAGGAGGTATTCTGCTATGTCTATTTTTTTGAGCAATTCTTCCATTGTTTTTTCAATCGTTTCGAGCTGACCTTTTAAAAATTCTATTTCGTCAAGGTATGAGTGAAGGCGAATATATGCCCCTTTTAACCCTTCTTTTACCCCTACTGACTTTTGTGCTGCTTCGATGAGTTTCTCGGCTCTTTTTATGCCCACTCTTTTATTGGCGGCTCTCTTCAGGTTTTCTGCCAGCTCTTCTTTGGTGTAGTTTAAGATCATGCTCGGAAACGGACAGTGCCGCAATACCCATAAAGCCGCCTTGCCTAAGAGGTTCTTGAATACTTCTTCAAATTCAGGAAAGTATTCATCTATGATAGAAACTAGTTTGTTTTTAGCGCTGTTAAGCTTACTTATTAACTGCTTTCTTGCGACCGAAAGGTTTCTTAAGTCTGCGTAAATCCCTTCGGGTAAGAGGCAGTTTAGAAACTTACCCTCTTTTACGAGTTTGGCAATTATTAATGCGTCCTTTCGGTCGTTTTTGGTAGGGCTGTTGTCTTCCTCTTCTTTCCTTTTCTTCACGTGGAACGGGTTCACCAGGACTACCCGGTATCCCTGTTGCTTCAAAAACCATGTGAGGGGCTTCCAGTAATGGCCGCTGGGTTCAAGGCCTATTATTACCCTTTCTGCTTTTGTTTTTTCTTTGGCTTCGAGTATTTTAGAGACTATACGAAAGTAGCCATCTTTGCTATTATTAAACTTGAAAGGTTTTACTGGTTCGAGTCCGATGTGGTTTATGATCCTTGCATAGTGGTTCTTTTTGGCAACATCGATCCCGACGAAAATTATGTCGGAACCATGAACTAAAAGGAGTTTCTCGATTTTGTTCATGCCTATCGCCCTCCTGGTTAAGTGGTTTTGTGTTCCAATTATTCTTTTACCAGGAGGGTTTTGTTTTTGCAAAGGCTATTTTAATTTATTACAGGAATGCTAGCATTTATTTCCCTCCGATCCTTTGCAGTGGTATCAGAGGGATATTTCGCCAGAGGGTGGGTCATTTACTTTTCGTTGCTCCTGGGTCAATTATATACCGGCGGTGACATTATTAATCTAAAGAAAGCAATCGCTGTTTTTTTAAAGATCTTGCTAGGATTTTTTTATTAGTGGTAACCTTATTTTTTATTTTTTTCGAACTTTATAATTTTAACTATCAATTTGATTATTCATTTCATGTATTCATTTCATCGCACAAATATAGCCAAATCGTTAATCGCCGCTCGAATTACTTCCAAACAAATTCTACAGGTATCAATGTCTGGATGTTCTTGTCGGCTAAGCTGCTCCCGAGGATGAATTAGGTTTCGATATTCCCTGAGAATATGAGTAAAATCTTTAGCATCCCGTTGAATCCATCCACATTCATGCGCGACGTTGATTAAGTTGCTAAGCGTCCAGTCGTTAAAATGCTTAACTTTCCCCGATTTATCTTTCGGAGCACCTGAAGCTTTATTTGCTTCATGAGGATACTTATGCACAAAAGCATAAAGCAATCCTTCAAGTATACTTCCCATTAGTATTATGGCAGCTAAGGAAGCTCCATTTTTAATACAAATAATTGCTTCTTCCCAGCGTTTTTCAAGAATCTCACCGAGATTTTCATCTCCCGTAAGTTGCTTGAAATCAGGTAGTACAATTTCCTCTGTAGTCACAATAGTTGGAGTAGGAACAATAGGAGCTATTTCCCTTATTTGCGGCTTAACCCCTTCTAGATAAACCTCTAATCCTTCTACACATAGAATCTTGTTAAGCTTCCCTATTACTTCTTTAACTAATTCTGGATTTTGAGGATATTCACGGGGATCTGCTAATCTTTTTATAACTTTTTGTATATTTGCAGGGTTTAAGTTATAATCCTTTAGCCTTTCGAGGGTCCACCATTTGCGGGTACTACCGTCATGAGCAGGACAGTTTAAGCCAGCCCGGCGAAAAAAATCCGGAAGTTCCCAGCCTTTCCTGTACCACTCCGTTGAGTCACCACAAATTAACTCAGCAAGTGCTTCCAGAGTTTTTTCATCAAGTGGTTTCAACGTCTTATCCACTTGAGGTCCCCCCAATCCCTATTTCCCTCGGCCTGAGCCATTTTGTATTCCTGTAACCACCTTCAATTTTTTATAATTTTTTCTACAAAATTTTTTCGACTCCTTGTTCTGTTTTGCCAAATTTTGTCGATAAAATTTTACATAATTCGACTTTTTTATCTAAAAAATGGCCTATCTTTTAAGAACTTGAGCTGGTATTACTACCAAAAAATAAACTTTCTTAATTTAAGCCCAAGATTTATTTTATCTTAGTTAACCGCGTAGATTTAAAAAAAATTAAACCCATAACTACTGATCCGACAATGTCTTGACACGTGTATATATACGTATTATAGTTTACTCAGGATCAACTTATTAGAAAACAGAGGTTGTTATTTATGTATAAAGACTTATATGTGTTTCCTGCCATCTTTGACTATGCCGAAGATGGTATTTCCGTTGAATTCCCTGACCTTCCTGGATGTTTAACCTGTGGTGATAATACGGAAGAAGCTTTAAAAAATGCTAAAGAAGCTCTTGAACTTCATCTGTATGGTATGGAAAAAGACAATGAGCCAATTCCTGAACCAACACCTATAGACAAAATTAAGATTGAATCCAATCAAGTTCTCGTATTGGTAGAAGCCTGGATGCCATTAGTTCGCAGTGAAATGGATAATAAAGCGGTTAAAAAAACATTAACTATACCAAAGTGGTTAAACGACCTAGCTGAAAAAAAGAAAATTAATTTTTCTCGTGTTCTCCAGCAGGCTTTGAAGGAACAATTAGGTATAAAAGAACGGGAAATATAACTTTAATTTTAATTTAACTATCTCATGCCAGGCAGTTAGGCCAATGCCAAGGAAATTTTCTATAAAATTAGCAAATGGTAACGGCAATAAATTCGAAAAGTTTAGCGCAAAAACATTAAACCACTTGGTTTTAAAAAAAACCAAGTGGCTTTTTACACGGATACCATTGATAGCTCAGGATATTGACTCCATAATTTCCCATCCAACAACCCGCCATTTTTTCTCTTTCGCGTTCCGTATAAAATTATGCCAATGGCCAGGCAGTAGCAAACTCCCTGGCCAAAGAAAGTGAGCAAAATTTGCGTTCGCTTAATTTGAGCTAAATGTGGTCAATTAACGTGAGTAGTAACATTTTAATTTAAATGACATTTCTAGCTATTTTAAAATCTTTTCAATATTCATTTTTGCATAAAGGATTCTATGGATTTCTACTTCATCTTAAGTGACCACATAGAACACCAAATAGTTTTTTTACCGTAATTATACATTATTAGCATCTACCTTATCAGCAAGTCTTGACCTTAAATCAGAAAATACTTCATCATGCGAAAACCGCTTATTAGTCGTCTTTGCTTCCAACTCTGCTTCCTTCAGTTTGAAATAGATTTCACTTTCAAATAGTTTGCGTTCATAAGCTTCCATGCTCATTACAACCATATCACCGTAACCATTTTTGGTCAAAAACACCGGTTCTCCTGTTTCATGGACAATCCTTGATATCTCGGCAAAATTATTTCTTAAATCCGAAACCGGTCTAATGTGTGGCATATAACCACCCCTTTCTTGATTTATCATAATTTTATCGTAATTATGATATTTAATCAAGAACGATGCTTCAAACTTTGTGATTATCTTGTGAAAATTCCACAAGTCATGGGTTTTCAATATCTGTCCCCCGTTTAACTGCACTCTGCTGGCAATGATAACAAATAATATTACTTGGTTTAGGGTTCATATTCATTAAGTATTTTGCTACATTAAAATCGCTATCTGCAAAATTAAACCATTCGAAGGCAATATCCCAATTATCCATAAATTTTGATACCTTCCCGGGCAATTTTATACTCTAAGGTTGATTTAAGTTGCGAACGCTTTAAAAATTCCTCATTACTATAAATTAAAAGGTCAACCGGAACTTTAACATTTTGGCGCATCCACTTAATACGCAAACACAGGTTTTAAATCAACGATAAGATCGTCAAAAATGGATACTCTGATTACATCATCATCCGTATATATCTCTGGTCTGCCATACCTTTTGTTGGCTTGCAAAGTAAATACACTTATAATTTTGCTGTCAGGCTCTACTATCCAATATTCTTTTACACCAAATTTTTCATATAAATTAAATTTTTCTACTTTATCTTTTCTTGCGGTAGATGGAGATACAATCTCTACAATTAAATCAGGAGCTCCTTTGCATCCCTCAGCATCAAGTTTTGCTTCATCACATACCACCACTATATCAGGCTCAACAACAGTTTTTATATCTTCATCATTTTTTTCATTACTGGAAGGAAGCCTAACACCAAAAGGTGCATGATAGACCTTGCATGGCTTATCTTTAAGGTAATTGTAAAACTGATTAAAGATCGCTCCCGAAATTTCCTGGTGAATTCTTGACGGCGGTGCCAGCAAATAAACCTGTCCATCAATTAATTCAATTCTTTCCTCTTCCGGCCAGGTCAAATAATCAACATACGTATATATTTTATCTTTTTTGGGTAATGGCATATTGCCGCCTCCTGTTCCAAGCTTTTACCCCACCAGCATCAGTATATCCTGTGATACTATTATATAGTTAATGTTAATTTTTTACAATATGTACCTTTTGCTTTGCCACAGTCGCACAAAAAAACCCAGCTTTACAGCCGGGGCGCTTCCTATCCCTTAATTTTGCGGCCAGTTTTCACTAAAATCATTAAAACCAATTTCTCATTGCTTTTATCTGTTTTATTTTTTCTTTTTACAAATTCTTTTTAAAAACTTAACCATCCCGGTAAATCCTTCTATAGTTGCTTTTATCCTTTCAAAAACAATTACGAAAACTATTGCAAAAAACAGTACTTTGGTTATATAAAAGGAAATTGGGTCCATCCATATCACCTTCGACCGAGGGAAAATTTCCACCTCATACTGTTTCAATTAAACGCTATCCTCAAAGGTTAGGGATTTTTATTATAATTATTTATCTAATCCTTCAAGGTATTTTACAGCAAATCCACCATAAGTTTCGCCAAAAATATAAACATATGGTTCAGGTATTTTGTAATGGTAAAGCAAATCAGGTTTTAAGTAATAGTCATAAATTACACCCTGAGACTGGTCATCCCAAGTTGTGTCTAACGCCAGCCACTGGCCATCAATATACACTTCATTCCACTCATGCCCGCCACCAGCTATACCAACAACAGTTCTTGTAGGTATACCAACAGCTCTAGCAAGTGCAGCAAAAAGATAGCTGTAATGACGGCATACTCCTTTCTTTGTCAATAACACTTGAACCGAATTCTTTTCATTCTCCATAGTTAAATTATCTTCATCGCTATTATACTCAACAGTATTCACCACAAAATCATGTAATGCTTTTACTTTATCTTTTAAATCGCTTAAGCCACTGGTAATTTTGTTGGCTGTATCAATTATTAAAGGGTCATCCGAATTAACTAACCCTGAAAGCATTATGTATGATTTGTCTTTAATTCCATAAACCGCAAATTTTATTACTTTAACACCTGACATGCCATTTTTATTAAAACCTAAATAATAAATGCCGCTTCCATGGTTGAAATAAAGTTTTATCTCACCATCAGCCAAATCATTCTTCCCAATAAGTTGAATAATACCTGCTTCAATACCATTGGGCAACATATAATATTGTTATTTAGCAAATTATCTTCTCTCAAATCCCCAGAAATTTTTCAAAATAAAACAGCGGCTTAACCTTTTTAGACCACAAATATTTTGCTATAATTTTTGCAAAATATTTGGGGTGATTTATTTTGATGATTTTTTATGATTTTGGCTTATCTGTCCGGGAATATGCCCGGCGGGGCAAAAAGAATGATTTTCCCGATGTTGACATTTGCCCACATTGTAAAGGGCATATTAGACTGTTACGGCATGGGTTTTATTTTAGATACGCCGTCACTAATAATAACGTTTTTTCCATCCCTATTTGCCGTTTAAGATGTCCTTCCTGTGGTAAAACCGTCTCAATTATCCCTTCTTTCTTACTTCCGTACTTTCAGCATACTGTGGCTACTATTTTGATAAAACTTAAACATTACTTCCTTTATCGAAAAGTCATAGGTTATCGTCAGTTATTGGAGTTTTTTAATCAAAGGTTTAGGAAAAATCTAACCCGTATCGAGATGTTTTTCCGAGATGTCGGCTTTAGGGGCGTTTTTCCTTTTAACCCAAAAGAAAAAGCCATAAAGTTGGTGGAAATGCTCCTGGCTTTGGGCAAAACTCCCCTCCTGAAAAGGGGCATCGGACATTTCCCACTTAACTTTATGGCAAGTTAATTCTATCATTTTTTCTCCCTCCTGAAAACTATTTTTTGCTTCCACAAACCTTTTGCGTGGTATTCTTTTTCCTCCCAGGTTAAAATGGTCTCATGGATGGTTAACCGGTTAGCCTCCTTCTAAAAGGAGGGTTTTTATGGATGAAAAAGTGCGTGAAAAGGTGGCTCTTTTCCGTTATGGCCTTCTGGCTCCTGTTCTAAATGGCCAGGTGTCTAATCAGCAGGAGTATTTTGCCCAAATTTGCTCTAAGGTTCATGAGGTGCCTTTTTATGGCCCTAAAGAATTTACTCCTAAAACTCTGGCCGGCTGGCTTCTTTCTTACCGCCGGTTTGGTTTTGATGGCCTTAAGCCTAAAATTCGTTCGGATCGGGGAAAACATCGAGTGCTTTCCCGGGAGCAGGAAGAGTATTTAATAGCTTTACGAAAAGAGCTCAGGGATTTGCCTGCTTCCGTTTTTTATGAACGCTTAGTGGATAGGGGTGAGATTTTACCTAAGGATGTTTCCTATGCTACGGTTTATAGGCTACTGAAAAAGTATGGTTTGGTCGGTAATGAGTCCCCCAAATCCCCTGAACGCAAAAGGTTTTCTTATGATACGGTTAATGTTCTCTGGCAGGGAGATATGTCTGTTGGTCCGTATATTGTGCAAAATGGCAAAAAGCTAAAGACTTTTCTTTTTGCTTTTATTGATGATTGCTCAAGATTGGTTCCTTTTGCCCAGTTTTTCTTTTCAGAAAAGTTTGAGTCTCTACGAACTGTGTTCAAGGAAGCGTTAATTCGCCGGGGTATCCCTAAGATGGTTTATGTAGATAACGGCAAAATTTATCGCTCCGATACTTTCCAAATTGCTTGTGCCAGTCTTGGTATTATCCTGACCCATACCCAGCCTTATGATGCTCCCAGTAAGGGAAAAATAGAACGGTTCTTTGGTACGGTTAAGACCCGCTTTTTCCCTTTGCTGAAAGAAAAACCGGCATCTTCTTTAGAGGAGCTAAACCGCCGCTTCTGGCAGTGGTTAGAGGAAGATTACCACCGAAAAGTCCATGCCTCTCTGGGTATGACTCCTTTAGATGTTTATTTATCTCAGGTAAGTCAGGTGCGGATGATTGATGACCCCGCTTCCCTTGACCCGCTGTTTTTGAAAAGGGAAATGCGTAAGGTGAAACATGATGGCACTATTTCCGTTAATAATAAGCTGTATGAAGTACCACCCCGGTTTATTGGCCAAAAAATTGAAGTCCGTTTTGATGAAGATGTGGTTTATGTTTATGAAAATGGCATAGCTGTAGATAAAGCTATCCCGGTTAATTTCGCTGATAATGCCAAGGTAAAACGCCATCGCTCGCTTTCTTTTCAGGCTATGCTGGCGGGAAAGGAGGAGTAATCGGTGTATCGAGCTTTTTATTCTTTGACCAAAGCCCCTTTTACTAAAGAAATCAAAACCGCTGATTCTTTCCTGTCAACTTCTTTTTCCGAAACGATGGCCCGACTTGAGTATCTAAAAAAGACCCGTGGCATTGGCCTGATTGCTGGAGAACCAGGAGCCGGTAAAACTTTTGCTCTTCGAGCTTTTGCTGAAAGTCTCAATCCTTCTCTGTATAAGGTGCTTTATTTCCCCCTATCCACCGGTACAGTTATGGATTTCTACCGGGGGTTGGCTATAGCTCTGGGGGAAGAACCTAAGTTTCGCAAGGTGGATCTTTTTCACCAGATTCAAACCGCTGTCCTCAGGTTTTTTCGGGAAAGAAAGATTACTCCGGTTTTTATCTTAGATGAGATGCAAATGGCTAAAGACCTTTTCCTTTGCGATATAAATATCCTCTTTAACTTTAGCATGGATTCGGAAAATCCGTTTATCTTAATTCTCTCTGGCCTTCCGCATCTCTTAGATAAGCTTTCCTTAAACCAGAATAGGCCTCTGGCCCAAAGGATTGCCATGAGCTATAAAGTTGAGCCTTTGACCCGGGAAGAGGTAGCAGGCTACATCCAGCATCAAATGGAGCTTGCCGGAGCCAAACACAGTATATTTTCCGAACAAGCTATCGAAGCTATTGCTTCTTTATCCCGGGGGTGGCCCCGGTTAATCAATAAGCTTGCTACCCATTGCTTGCTTTATGGTTTCCAGGCTAAAAAGGAAATCATTGATGCTGAGGTGGTTAGGTTAGCGGCTTTTTGGATGCTGGTTTCTAATCTTGCCCGGTCGCACTTTTGCGGCCGGTTTTCTTTTTATTTTTCTTTGCTAAAATTCTGTGATATTTTGCAAAAGGTTTTACTGGCCTACCAAATTAATTTGCAATTTTTGCAGATTACAGCTACCTCCTATGCTATTTTATTTTGAAATATTGGTGCCCAAATAATTTGCAAGTTCACAGAATCCCTTAATAAATAATCTGCCCGGTCAGCATCTAACTGGCTTGAAAGTAAATCCCTCCAGATAAGCGCTCCATCTTTTGGCAAACTTCCTTCAATAAATCTGGCAACCTGTTCCGCAGTAATTTGATAATTTTTTTGATTTATTGGATGTTGTTCAATAACCTCTTTAAAAAAATGTCTAATTATTGCTGCGGAATAATGCTCATGTTTATACGCTTTATTAGTTTTCGGATTGGTTGGCATTAAATCTTCCCCCGCATGGGAAAAAGGTTATAGTTATGACTTTTTCGGTGATGTTGCCGGAGGTATCTTTTACCTGTACCTTAATCGGATTGGGGCCTTCCGATAGTGTTACGATAATGCTCACCTCCGCATTTTTTGTTCCGACCGCAATGACTTTACCAGCGATGCGGTTACGGTTTCAGAGTATAGCAATTTTTTGATACCAGCGATACTTAACCATTTTTAACAACCCCTTGCATTTGATATTTAAAAAAGGAGCGGTTAAAAACCCGCTCCTTTTTTAAATTTGCTTGTTTCATGACCATAATTTAAATTTACGTAGTAAAAAACCCCGGGATTTAACCCGGGGTTTTGGTGTTACTGGACGGAGGTTAAAGTCCAGAAGTTGGGGTCGTAGATGTAACCGGTGTAGGTCTTGTAGCCGCCATTGCTCCAGATGGATACCCGTACTTTGTTCCATACACCTTCGCGGCCGAGGTAGCGCATCTTGTAACCTTTCTTCAATACAGCTAAGATCTTAGCATTGGCCTGCGGCGCCACCCGGAGGTTGGTCTTGGTGTAGGTAAGTTGCACCATCTGTCCTACGTACTTGCTGTATTTGTCACCGGTGTTGGTATTGCCGCCGTTGTTGGCGGGTGGCGGTGTTACCGGTTTTTCGTATTTTACAGTTATAGTCTTGGAGGCAACGTTACCAGCAAGGTCAGCAGCTTCAACTACGATAGTATTGTCACCTTCAACAAGGTTAACGCGTACTACTTTATTAACTTCTGCTGCAGGTGCTACAAGAGCTACAGCAGCATTATTAACGGCTAATGCAGCAACCTTATCGTTATCAGTTACTTTAACAGTTACATCAACATAAGGTACTTCAACTTTTTCGGGAGCTGTTACGGTAATTACTGGAGCTTGAGTATCTACAAATACATCAGATTTAATTTTTGCTATGGTTTCATTCGCTACATCTTTCAGTTCTACGTTAATGTCTCCAGTTGCATTGGATTGGATATAAGTAGTGACCTGACCATTACTATCAAGGGTTAATTCTTGGCTTACACCAGCGCCAGATAATGTAACAACATAACCAGCTAGTGCTTTACCATGAGCATCTTTTGCAGTTACCGTTATAGCTTTTGGAACAGCAACAGTTACTTTATCAGAGCTTACAGCTACTACAGCAGGTTTTACATCAAAAGTTGCGACTTTTATGCCATTTACTTTTACTTCAAATTGCGGTGCTGCTTTGGCATCTTTATTATATTGTGCTAAAATCACAAACTCATAAGTTGAAGCACCTTGCTTATCACTATCTGTTGCAATAGTTTTTCCATCTTTTTGATATACGCTTAATACACTCAAGGTATTGGTATTTTCGGAATCTTTTACAATTGCAAAGTCAATTGGGAGTTTAATTTCTGCATTATTTCTTGGATCATAAATTACTGCCTTGATCGATTCTTTCACACTATCTGTTATTACATTATCGCTTGGTGTTAATACAACTTTGGGTGCTACAACATCAATTTTAACTGTTCCAAAGCTCGTTCCGTTGTTTGAGGTTACAGTTATTGTTAGTGTACCTGGTTTGCTTACATTAAGGTTCCCTAAGGTAAAGCTACCAGTAGAGTCTAATGTTACATTATTCAAATCAGAGAGGCTATTTTGTGAAATGGATGCTGTTGTGTCAGAATGTTTTAAACTTACTTTGAAACCAGTTCCGGTAACTACATTGGCACCATCTTTAACTGTAATTTTTACATTTTCAGGATAATTAGCAAGTAGTGCTGTTTTATCAGCAGTTACTGTATACTTTTCATATCCAAGGAATGTATATGGAACTTTAGCCCATGTTTCATATGTTGTTGTTCCATCAGCAAGTTTCTTCATTACGATAACATAAATATTTGTTGAGCCAGGGGTATCAGCTTTAATCGTTGCGCTATAATTACCGTCAGTAATATTTGTTACTGTTCCATCGACTATTGTATCTTTATCATTTACCACAGCAGCATCTTTAAACGTACCATCGCTACCTTTTACTTTAATGTCAGTTTTATCAAAAGCTATAATGGCGTTATTGATAGGATTGCCATTTACGTCTTTAACAGTTACAGTAAGTGCGGTTTCCTGATCATAAATTGACTGACTTACCGATACAGTAGGCACAAATCCTTTTACTGGAATCGATACTGTTTTTGTTACCCAAGTATCAGTTCCATTTACAGTAACTTTTGCATTTACAGTAATGTTCACGCTTCCACCAATTTTAATAGTATTAGTTGTTACCGTCATTGCACCAGCTTTAAGTTCAATATTATTTACAGGAGTCATACCAGCTCCTGATGCACTTACATAAACTGCTTTAATAGCAGAATTTCCTGAAGTAAAATCATAACCTTTTTGGTCAAAAATAGTTTTGGTATTCAGTGCATAAATAGTAACCTTTGCCGTGCCAGTCCCTTTAAATACAAGGCCACTTAAATCTGGATTAGCAGTAAATTTTAAAACAACTTTATCGTATACTTTGTTACCAACTGAATCAGTTCTTACATCTGAGCTAACAAATGGATCAACAGGAGTTGTAGTATACTTAACAAATTTATTATTTGTCCCAATGCTGTCGGCAACCGGTACTCCTTCTATAACCACATAATAGGTTGATCCTGATACAGAAGTATCACCAACTTTTAAGGATTTTAAGGTTAACTTATAATTTCTACCTTCATAGGCAGTAGCAGATTCCAGGGTAGCAGTTGCTGTTTTTCCAGAAACGGTTAATTCATAATAACCAAGCTCCCTCAATACAAACAAATATTTTCCGGCAACTTTAGGCGTAATGTAGAAGTTAACCGTACCATTAGCCGCAACGCCAACAGTACCTATCGAAGAATAATAATTAGAATCACCTGTCACCCTATTATAAGGTGTTGCACCATTGCTATAATAAACTTCAAACGCGTTATACGAAGTTTCTTGTGCAACGACATATTTGCTCGAAGTCTCATCGTATTTAAATACAGTACCGCTTATTTTTACTTCCTGGCCTATCACTGGTGACGCAATAGATTGAGAACCATCAAATTTATAGCCATGAGTGATGTATTTGACTGTAGTTCCTTTGCTTGATTTTGCTACTACAGCAAAGATGACATCCTCATTCTTATAGAAGTTGTCACTTAAATCCGCGATAAACGTTCCTGTATTAGGATTAACAGTTGCTGAAATAACATCCCAAACAATTGGAGCATTCGTTATTTTTGTATCTTCTGCCAAAACATAAACATCGACTACTGCATCTTTATCTGTAGTACCTTCAATAGAAGTAACAGACTGACCAACATAGAGATTATTTGACTCAGGTTTGGTAATATTTAAAGTAGCTTTTCCATCAGCAGAACCAACAGCATTTGCATATGGGTTAATCTTTGGAATTATTCCAGTTGCAAGAACATAATTATTTGAACCAGTGATGTATTTAACTGTATAGTTGTGATCTCCAGTGGTGCGGTTTACATAAAAGGTAAAACTGGAAACGTTACTTTTATCAATAAATGCCGATTCATAAGTATTGCTATCCAAATATACTGCTATGACACTGCCTGACGTGATACCATTACTACCATCATATACAACCAAATCCACTTTAGCCTCATTCCAAGCGGTTGGTGTAACAGAAGCAACAGCTGGAATCACATTAAAGGAAGATGAAGAAGCTATTTCAGTCGCTGTTCCCCCTGAAGGAGTGTACTTTACACTTAAAGAATACCCACTTCCAAATGGTACAACATTGCTTGAAGTATCTTTAAAATCACTTATATTAAATACATAATCTTTTCTTCCTGCATCTACATCCGCTTGAGCAATAGTGTAAATCGCTGTATACGTTGTCGAATTTTTTGTTAGTTCTACCGTTATTACGTCGTTAAGTGCAGGTACATCTCCTAATGTAATAGTAAGAGGCACTGTCGTTGAAATATAATTAGTTGGATTTAAAGTAGCCGACGTGACCGCTCCAAACGCAACAGCCGGCAACATGCTGAGAAGAAATGCTACGATGGTCAGGATTGCGATAGGCTTTTTGTGTTTTAATTTTGCCATCTTCTAAATTTTCCCTCCTTAAAAAATTTATTTTGGGCATAAACCCATTTTTGAAACCAGAAAGGTATATTTAATTGGTCTTCCCTTTCCCGGTCTTTCCCCCCTCTCATATGTAAACTTTCTATTGTTTACACTGTTAGGAACCCTTGAAAGATTTTACAGGGTTCAAAACCTTTTAAACAATTTAAAATTTTGTCAGCCGGAGCTGACCCTACAATAAATCGTTACCAGTATATGCCTGGAAGTTGTATTTATTACCTATTCGCCATATTTTCTAATTTTCCTTCTATTTTATAACATATTTTTTATTTTTTTCTTTGTGTAGAATATTTTTCTTTTTTGCCAATTGACTGGAGAATTTGGAGACAGTTCATCTACTTATTAATTTTAGGGGGTCAATCCTTAGATGTCAACCATTTTCTTGTATTTTTGTATAAGATTTCCTTTATCTTTTATATCAAAAAAATTATTTTTATCTTATTTATCTAAAATAAAAAACCCTCCAAGTATCCATTCCTGGAGGGTTAAGAAGGAAAAAGCCCCGGGAGTTACCCGGGGCTTTTTAGTATTTAAGCTTTAGTTAATGCCCAGAAGTAGGGATCGTAAATGTAGCCGGTGTAGGTCTTGTAGCCGCCCTTCATCCAGATGGAGACTCTTACTTTGTTCCAGACACCTTCCCGGCCGAGGTAGCGCATCTTGTAACCTGTCTTCAAGGTTACCAGGAGCTTGCCGTTAGGCGCTAACCGGAGGTTGGTCCTGGAATAAGTGAGTTTTACCATCTGGCCGACAAACTTACTGTATTTGTCGCCAGTGTTAGTATTATCGGCCGGCGGTACAGGCTTGGTGTAAGTTACGTCAGCAGTAGCTGTGGCAATATTACCTGCTACGTCGGCAGCTTCGACGGTAATAGTATTCTTTCCTTCCTTCAGGGTTACGGTTACTACTTTGTTTACTTCAACCATAGGAGCTACCAGTTCGATCCGCTGGCCGTTCACCAGCAGTCCGGCGACCTTACCTTCGTCGGTAACTTTAATGTTCACATCAACGGTTTCCTTATCGGTGGTAGCCGGAGCTTCAATGGTGATTACCGGCTTCTTGTCGTCTACAACAAATTTAGCGGTGATTTCCGGTTTGGTGATATTGGCATAAGCCGGTGCATCAACCACAATCTTGCCGGTAGCAAAGGGCGTTACGGTAAAGATTACTTTGCCATCGGCATCGGTGGTACCGGTAAGGGCAACTCCGGAGCCGTTTAAGGTTACGGTAGCGTCTTTAATCGGGTTGCCGTGAGCATCTTTTAAGGTAGCTTCAACGGCATTGTCACTTCCTACCGCTACTTCGGTTTTATTTACGGTGAGAACAGCAGGTTTTACGGTAAGTTCGGAAACCTTAATGCCGTTTACTGAAAGCTCTAATTTTCCGTCATAGCCATAGGAAGCATTCTTCGTTGCTAAAACGGTAACTTTCGCCGGTGCTCCGGTGTTATAAGCGCTGCCATCCACAGTCTTTAAAGCGTTGCCGCTTTGGTCGTAGACGCCAAAGGTAGCGGAATTGTCGTAAACGCTTAAGGTTACGGTAGTGTTGGCAGTAATTTCGGTGTTATCAATTGGGCTGTAGACTGCATAGCTGACCGCTTCTTTCTGGCTGTCGGTGAGGATGCCGTCAGCGGGTGCCAAAACTTTAATTACCGGAAGTTTGACATTTACCGTGAAAGTACCGTATTTCTTGCCGTCGGTAGATATTACCTTAAAGTTTATGGTACCCGCTTTGGTCAAGCTTCCCAGACTTACGGTGTATTTGCCGTTGGTATAGGTGACACCGTTTACGGTTTGGCTATTACCGTCTAAGTCTGTATAGGCAACATTTACATTATCGGTTACTCCGTAGGCTCCTTCTTTAACTGTAAAGGACACTTCCGTATCATAACCAGCAATTAAGGTTGCTTTATCCGGAGTTACGGTGTAAACGTTGCTGCCCAGGACCGGATAGGTAAGCCGGGCTTTCTTACCGCTGGGGTCAACCACATTTACCACAAAGTTTGTTACATCGGTTAAGGCGGCTGCAGAGAAGTTATACTGGCCGTTTACGATATTGGTAGTCTGTCCGCTAATGCTACCGGTGTAAGGACCGGAAATAGTAACAGTTGCGTTGTTAATGGGCGTGCCGTTTTTATCGGTAACGGTTACTTTCGGTGAAACGGTTGCGCCGTAAACTAAATTGGCCACCGTTGCCGCATCAAGGGAAGCTTTTAAGCCATCGACCGGAATGGTCAGGGTTTTGGTTTCCTGAGTGTTGTCGGTTAAAGTTGCCACAACAGTTACGGTCACATCTCCCGCCTGGGAGGGGTTGACGGTGAAGCTGTATTCAGCTTTATTGCTATCGCTGGCGTTGACATCGGGTCCGGTTACGGTGACTTTAACGTCTTTTAAAGTAGAATTGGCATCGCCATAAACCTTATTGTTGACATCCTTGACATAAACCGCAAGGGTTGTGGTGGTATCTGCAGCCAGTGAAGTTACATTGGTAAAGACATTTACTTTAGCCGCCGGATTTACCGGAATGTTTAAGGTTCCCAGAAGCTCAGCGTTTTCAGTATAAAGACCATTGGCAAAATCTACCGAATCTTTCTGATAATAAGCTTTGACCGTTAAGGTTCCGATGGTGTCCAGCAGTTTTAAGTTAGAAAGATTCAAAACTCCATCGGAGTCGGATACGGCTACTTTGGTGTAATAAGTATTATCAATTACAGTTCCATAAGTGGTTCCGGTAACACTGTTTTTATCAATTTTTACACCGCTTAACTCGAAGTAATAGGTGCCGCCGGAGACGGTTACAGCCGGCTTGGCGGTAAAGGTAATGTTGTTGTCAAAGCTGCCGCCGGTAAGGGCGGTTTTATCGGCGGTAACCGCTAAGGTCTGTGGTGCTACAGTAATTTCTTCGTATTTGACAAAGTTAGTGCCATCGGTATTAGCGGTTCCCAGGGCATAGGTGCCGGCATAGGTGAAAACGGGAACGCTGATGGCAAAGCGGCCGGTGTCGGTGACGGCACTGTTACCAATTACTCCAATGGCATCATTTTCATGCTTTAAAACCATTTGCCGGCCTGCCGGTAGGCCTTTGATGGTCCCCCCAAGAATTACGTTGGTGTCTCCTACTTTGTAGCTGCCCCGAGCATCGGGGGTGTAGTCATAGCGTGAAAGGACGGTTACTACGTTGGAAACATCGGTGCCTTCTTTGACCTGGAAGGTGTAGTCTCCTTCTTTGTCAAAGACATAATTTTTGGCAAAGGTACCATCAGCAAGAGTGCTGGTAAAGGTTTCCTCGGTACCGCCTGCCGGGGTGTAGACAATAGTTACAACCCCTTTGTTGCCGTAAATGTCCACGACGCTACCGGAGACCAGGGTAGCAGTGGTGCCCGGCCTTACCGTAGTCGGGCTAAGGGTTAAGACGTACTTAGCCGGCGTACTGGCCAGGACAAAAGCGGGGAGCATGGTGAGTAAGAAAGTTGCCATCGTGATAATCGCAATGGCCTTTTTCCCCTTGAGTCTGATCATTTCTTTCCCTCCTTAAAAATTTTGTATATTTATTTAAAAATACGGAACCCTATGTAAGATTTTGGATATATCGGACATTAAGGCTATTATGGATTTTTTAGACTTTTTTTATCACATTTAAATTTTAAAGCATCACACCTTGACTGTCAATCGCTTTTAGGCATTCAGGCTTATTTTTAGCTTTTAATTAGGCGTAATTTACTTTATTTTTCTCTTTTCTGCGGTTAATTTGCTTTAAAGATTTTTTTAAGCTAATGGTATTCGACACCATTTTTAATATTTCGATACTTTTAGAGAGTTACTGCCGCTGGTTTTCTCTTCCATCATAATATTCGTAAGCTTTGAAAATTTTCGGGGGGTTGTTTGGAGAGAAAGTTAAATTTTGCAGTTGTTTTCAGGGGAGACTTTCCTGGGTAATTTGGGAGAGAATCCGTCCGGTTACCCCCGGGGATGGAAGAGATACTTTGGTCAAGGAATTTAACTTCATGGCGGGAAGCTTAGAAAAGATATCCAGTAAAACCGGTAAGGTAAGGTTGGTTTTTATATTTTGAACGAGAAAGGAAAGATGCCCGGGAACTTTCCACATTTCTCCGGGCAACAATAATTTTTGGACCAGGGCCTTTACCAGGTCGGTGTCGTTTAGCCGCCGGCCGGCCAGGGTATCTTCAAAGATGGAAATTACCGGTACCGTTTCGCCTTTAAGGTTTACTTCTCCCAGGCGGCGGGAAAATTGTTCTACGACAGTTTGGTCAATTACGATGTAGTGAGGGATTTGGGTATTAAAGGCTTTTTCCAGGGTTCTGGTAAAGGTGGATAACCCCTTCCGGGCATAGATTTCCCCGGTGGTGAGAGTTTCTCCGGGCAGCAGGGTACGGGTAGGCACGGTAAGAAGGGCTGGGATTTTGGTTCTGGGGTTGTAGGTGATGATGGTGATGGCTTTTAAGCCGCCCTTTTCGGTCCAAAGCAGCAAAATATTCTGGTTTGGGCAAAAATGGGCCGGAGGAGTAGGCTCGGCGCTGGGAGCAATGTAGTTTTTAATCCCTTCTTTTACGGAAAGAGGGACGGCAAGGGTAATGCCGGTGGTTTGTTCTTTTTGCCGGGATTTTAGTGGAGTTTTTTTAAGCTCACCGGTTTTTACCGGATTAAAAATAAAGATGGTAATAAACAGTATTATAATAAATATGAAGAGCCTTTTCAAAATAAAACCCCCTTTTGGCCTCTAAGTAATAGCTTGGGCCAAGAGAGGGGAAAATATACGTTATTGGTGGTAAGTGGTAGGTGGTTGGTGGTAAGAAAAAAATCCTCAACCCACAACCTACCACAGACAACCGATAACTTTTTTGTAGGGTTAAGTTCATTCTGTAGAATAAATTGTTTGAAATGCCATATTTATGGTATTATTAAATCAAGAGGTGATAAGCATGAAAAAAAGCGTAAAAATATTGCAACTAAAGCTTCCTTTTGACCTTGATAAAAAGTTAGCTGAACTTGCAAAAAAGAATCAAACCAGCAAAAATAAGATAATTGTAGATTTACTTAATAATCAAATAACGGGATTAGAAGCGAGAAAATTATTAGATGAAATTAAAAACGAAATAAAACCAGAAGATGCACCAGACTGGTTTAATAAGCCTGCTTCTGAATATATTAAGGAGTTAAGGAGTGATGGATAACCAAAATACCTTTTTAAAATTTTTAATTGATAGCTGTATTTTTATTGATTTTTTCGCAGATCGTTTAAGTAGTCTTGAAAAACAAAACTTATACACAATTTTTGAACAAGGTTTAGTTTCTACAAGTGTAATTGTTTGCCATGAAGTATTATTTGGAATTCAAAATAAAAAACTAAAATCAAAAGTATTAAGTTTATTTGAAAAGATTGAAATTATACCTGTCACTATTGATATTTCGATTTTAGCATCCGAAATTAGAAAGCAAAATAAAAATTTGGGACATAATCTTTCATTACCAGATTCGCTTATTGCCGCCTCAGCTCAAATTAATAATTATTGGGTTATAACAAATAATAAAAAAGATTTTTCAAGTGTTAAAGCTATAACTCTTCTTGAACTAAAATAATACTACAAAAAAATCTGCCAAGGTGGCAGATTTTTTATTTTACATCTCAATACTGATTATTTCTTTTGCTGAGCATGTCCCACATGGCTAAAGCTTTTCCTGTGCCAAGGGCAACACAGGATAAGGCATCAGGGGCTACAAAAGTAGGCAGGCCGGTTTCTTTGGCAATTAGCCGGTCAAGACCGTTTAATAACGAGCCACCGCCGGTCATAACAATGCCGCGGTTGACAATGTCAGCAGAAAGTTCCGGTGGAGTGCGCTCTAAGACTTCTTTAACGGCATTTACTACAGCAACTAAGGGCTCGGTTATTGCCTCGTGGATATTTAGGCTTGTTACTTCCACATTTTTAGGAAGGCCGGTTAAGAGGTCGCGTCCGCGAATTTCCATTTTTTTAATTTCCGTTCCTTCGGGAAAGGCAGTACCAATTTCGATTTTTACTTCCTCCGCTGTTTTTTCCCCGATTAAAAGGTTAAACTCTTTTCTGATGTACTTGACGATGGCATCGTCAAACTTATCGCCGCCTACCCTTAAGGATTTGCTTACCACAATACCTCCCAGGGATAACACGGCCACGTCGGTAGTCCCGCCGCCTATGTCCACCACCATTGAACCGTACGGCTCGGAAATATCAAGCCCCGCTCCCAAGGCTGCAGCGATGGTTTCCTCGATGACTTCCGCTTCCCGGGCGCCGGCCTGCTTGGCCGCTTGCTTTACCGCCCGTTTTTCTACGTCGGTGACCCCGGCGGGGATGCTGACCATAATCCGGGGTTTAAAGAAGAGAGGCCTACCGCCTAAGGCTTTGGTAATAAAGTAGCGAAGCATTTTTTCGGTGGTGTCGTAATCGGCGATAACCCCTTCTTTAAGAGGGCGGATAGCCACGATGTTCCCGGGAGTGCGACCGAGCATTTTTTTGGCTTCTTCGCCGACAGCGATGATCTGTCCCGTATCCCGGTTTACCGCCACCACCGAAGGCTCGCGTAAAACGATACCTTTACCTTTAACATATACAAGCACATTGGCAGTACCCAAGTCTACCCCGATATCGGTACTCCAGTTAAACATTTATATAAAACCCCTTTCGGTAGAATGGTCAATTTTTTATCATAAAAGCAACAGGAGTCGCAACGGCAAATCTGCTTGTCTAATAATGAGCTAAAAAATAAGATTTTGTCAAATATTATTTTATTCTACCTCCAGGGGAAAAAATCCTGCAAATTTAGAGTTATTTGGCCATGTTTTTATATTTTTTGCGGGTAGCCTCACCTCCCCGGATGTGCCGCTCCGCTTTGTTCTGTTCGAGAATTTTTTTTATTTCCCCGGCCAATTTTTTATCTAATGCAGGGAGGCGCTCGGTTAAGTCTTTATGGACGGTGCTTTTACTGACCCCAAAAACTTCGGCGGTTTTCCGGACCGTTGCTTTATTTTCTAAGACATAATAGGTAAGCTTTAAAACCCGCTTTAAAATGTATTCCTGCATTAAAAGACCTCCCGCGCATGGCATTGGTTAGTAAATACTATGCGGGGAGGTGGGGTTTTAGAAGTTTTCTTTTTGGCCTAAAGGTTTATGTTTTCAATCTTCTTAATTAAATCTGGAATATCTCTTTTAATTGTTTCCCAGATAATTTTTATACTTACCCCAAAATACTCATGAACAAGCAAGTTTCTCATTCCAATCATCGATCTCCATGGTATCTCCGGATAAAGGGCTGTTATTTTTTCGGGTATTTTATTCGCTGCTTCCCCAATTATTTCTAAATTTCTCACTACTGCATCAATGGTTTTACTGTCTAACATAAATTCATCATAAGTGATATTTTTTGTATAATCCAATATTTTTTTCGCTGATTCTAAAATATCAGATAAATATAGCTTATAATCCCTCAATGATAATGGCCTCCCGTAAAATATTTTCCATGATTACTGGCTTTATAGCATCAAAAGTTCCAAGGTCTACTTTCCTTTTAAAAAGTTCTTCGAGGGCGTTTTTTAATTCAACAAATTGAAAGATAGTAACTGGCTCATCGAAATCAATCAATAAATCAATATCACTGGTTTGACTTGCTTCATTCCGGACAAAAGAGCCAAAAAGTCCAATTTTAGATACATTATAGGTTTTTAGTAAATTTTTATTTTCTAAAAGCTTGTTTAGAATAAAGTTTTTATCTTCCACAATTAATCACCTACTTACAAACATTTTATAAACCCAATTTTTTATATAAATCTTCAAGGCTTTCCGCTTTCATAATCTTCCCATTTATAATGTCCTGGGAAACTTTTCGTTCCTCTTCTTGCCAAGTTTTACTCCAAAAGTATATTTGCGATTTAGAAATAAATTTTTTACTTTTAGATTTAACTTTTAAATTTCTTTTCATAAAATCACCTTACTATAAATTTACCTTTTCTTAATTTTTAGTATATTTTTAAGCCGGTTTGATGTAAAGCCTGAAAATGGTGGTCGGTGGTAAATCATTTTATAAAGCGCTTTCGATAAAATATTTAGGTGTTAAAATTTTAATATCTCTAAATTCCTTTAGTTCAAGTAAGTGCTGATCTCCGGTAACAATAAAATCAGCGTTAGCTGCTGTTGCACATTCTAAGACTTTGTTATCCGCTGGATCTTCTTTAATTACATTAATCGTTTCGAGAGGATAGATAAAAAGTACCCAGGGAAGTTCAATTAATTTTTGAATGATTAAAAGTTTTTTTTCCACACTACCCAGTATTTTAAATTTATCCCGGGTTAAGACTACCGAATATTCATTTATTAATTCTCGACTTACAGCAGGAATTATTTTTTGCATGATCCAGGCATCGAGGATTTTAGCGGGATAAGAATGTTTTTTTAATAATCCGGAAATAAAAACATTGGTATCTATTACTACTCGCATTTTCTCGCTTCCTCAATCTCTTTTAATATTTCATCGTCGGAGATTTCATAAGTTGCTGCTTTTTCCCTAACTTCCTCTATGAGATTTTTTAGTTCCAGCATTTTTAATTTTTCCTGGATTTTTTTAAATTGTTCATATTGCTTGTAACTTAATATTACTCCTTTAGGATTGGAACGGTAGGTTATGATAAAAACTTCACCTTTATCAACTTCTTCTAAATATTCTCCTAAACGGGGTCTAAGTTGATCAACCCCAATTATTTTTTCCATTCCACTCACCTCACCTAAGGTATACATTAATCTTAAAATATATGTTTAGCTAATTATAACTTATTTTTTTAGAAAGTTCAAGGTTAATGGGGTTTTAGTATAGCCGGCTCCTGCCGGCGTAATGTTTCTGTAGGGTCGACTCCCGTCGACAAAATATTTGCGCACAGGAGCCCGCCCTACATAAAAAAGGCAGCAGGAGCTGCCTTAACGGTGGTAAGTGGTAAGTCGTATGTCGTTGGTAAAAAAGTATGGTCGGTTTTGGCCTACCACAACATAAAGCGGGCTGAAGCCCGCACACTACTTATATTGCACAACTTTTGTCCCGGGGTAGTAGTGGCTTAAAATTTCCCGATAGTTTTTGCCCTTATCCGCCAGAGCCGCCGCTCCCCGCTGGCAGAGGCCGACCCCGTGGCCATAGCCCCGGGTGGTGAAAATGATTTTATCGCCCCGGGTGCTTACGGTCATGATGGTTGATTTCAAACCCAAACGGTAGCGAATTTCTTCGGCTAAGAAAATACGGCTGCCAAGTTTAATCTTCTTCACCCGGCCGGTGCCGGTTCGTTCGCTGATTTTAACAGGCTTTGTACCGGTAGATACGGCCAGGGCCTTAAGGTCGGTTCCCAAAACTTTATCGATATAAGAAATTTTAAAAGTTTTAGTTTCCACCGGATAGTCGTTTTCCAGACACGTTACCGATTTTAAATAAGGAACATCGTAACCCCAGACATCTTTGGCCGCTTCCGTCTTTTGACCGCCGCAGGAAGCGTGGTAAACCGGATCAATTAGCTCACCGTTATATACCAGCACTTTACCCTTGGTAGAGTTGACCGCCCACTTAACGCGGGATAAATAATAGTAGTATTTTACCCCCCAGCGCTTTCTCAGCTCTTCCCCGGAAAGGTAAGCCTGGCTGTGGGTCGGATCGGTACACAGGTCCGCCCCGGGATGGTATCCTCTGGTGTTTTGCGGAGACAAAATCCGCTTCAAGGTATAAGTTCGTGCCGCTATGGCCTGGGCTTTTAAGGCTTCCAGTGGATAATTTGGCGGCATTTCGCCGGCAACAACCCCCACCAGATATTCTTCCAGTTCCACCGTCTCGATCTTATCGGTTTGGTGGTTGTACAGCTTTAAGGTTATCCCTTTTTCCGGCTGAATTTTAACCGGCTTCTCCTCTTCCTTCTCCTGCTTTACCGTATAAGCTGTCCACGCTACCAGCAGGATTAGTATCGCAATTGCAATTTTTTTCATAATACTCACCCAATTTGGCATATTTTTATTAATAGTGTATACGCCAGCGGGTGAGTTTATACATCGGTCGTCAGTCGTAAGTGATAAGTGGTCGGAAAAAATATATCGCCGGTACCTTTAAGTACCGGCGTTTCTTAATCGCTTACTCGTTCTATTTTCGCGCCCAACCCCCGGAGCTTTTCTTCAAACCGCTCATAACCCCGGTCGATATGGAAGATATGGCCTACTTCGGTGACTCCATCGGCAACAAGGCCGGCTATAACCAGAGCGGCTCCGGCGCGTAAGTCGGTAGCCTTGACCCGGGCGCCGGTCAGGCTTTCTACCCCTTCAATAAAGGCGGACCGACCTTCGATGCGGATTTTTGCCCCCATACGGTTTAATTCGGTAACATGCATAAAGCGGTTTTCAAAGACCGTTTCGGTTACCACGGATATTCCCGGCACAGTAGCTAAAAGAGCCATCATCTGGGCCTGTAAATCGGTAGGAAAGCCGGGATAAGGCAGGGTTTTTATATCAAGAGGTTTTAATTTTCCGTTACTTCTTACCAGCAGGGCGTTTTGGTCTTCATCTTCAATAACTTCAGCCCCGGCTTCAATGAGCTTGGCAATGAGCGGGGTTAAGTGGTCGGTAATAACGTTTTCTACGATCACCTCTCCCTGAGTGGCCACCGCCCCGATCATGAACGTTCCGGCTTCAATGCGGTCTGGAATTACGGTGTGGTTAACGCCATCTAAATCCTTTACACCGGTAATCCGGATGACTTTGGTTCCCGCACCCTTGATTTTGGCTCCCATGTTGTTTAAAAAGTTGGCCAAATCCACTATTTCCGGCTCTTCAGCAGCGTTTTCAATAATGGTTTGCCCTTCCGCCAAAACTGCGGCCATCATAATGTTTTCGGTAGCTCCCACCGAGGGAAAGTCGAGATAAACGGTAGTTCCCTTTAACCTGGGTGCGGTAGCTTCGATGAAGCCATGTCCCATTTCTATTTTAGCTCCCAAAGCTTCAAAACCTTTCAAATGCAGGTCTATGGGCCGAGCGCCAATGGCACATCCTCCCGGCAGGCTTATCCGGGCCCGTCCGGTTCGGGCTAAGAGCGGTCCCATAACTAAAAAAGACGCCCGCATTTTACGCACCTGCTCGTAAGGTGCTTCTGCCGACGTTATTTCCGGAGTATGTAAAACCACTTCTCCCTCGGAAAAAGTAACTTTCGCCCCCAATGCTTTTAAGACCTCAAGCATCGTATAAATATCGGTAAGTTCCGGAACTTCGGTAAGGCGAACGGTACCGCCGGTTAAAAGGGCTCCTGCTAAAATGGGCAATGCTGCATTTTTGGCGCCGCTTATTTTTACCCGTCCCGTAAGTCGCTGCTTTCCTTCTATGACAAACTTTTCCATCTCTTTCCTCCTGCTTAATAGTTACCAAGCCACACGGGAATGCCCAGTTTAACCCCCGCACCCCCCGGCTTACTGGTAATGATAAGCTGATAGTTCACTTTTTCTCCCTTTATCATTATACCGGTATTTAGGGCCGGCGTATAGCCCAAAACCACAGTATTTTCGCCATTTTTTTCGATTTTTTTCACCGTACCCCCGACTATTTTTTCCGGGTTCCTGCCGGTATAGGTAAACTCTAACAGGTAATAGCGTAGCCCCCGTTCTTCGGGTAAAAAAAGGTCCGGCCCGGCAATTAGACGTTCGTACCGGTTTTCCTCCGGCTCATACAATACCCAGTACTTTCTCCCTTCAGCAAAACACTCGGTTCCGAGGTCGGCAAAAGTAAAGTTATCATTCAACAGGTAAGCGAGCTTTTTTAAATCATCTTCGGGCCTTTTATTTATTTTACGGCCAAAAATAATTTTTAATTCCGGATTCTTCACCTCCGGTTTACCCATGATTTTCTGACAGAGTACGTACTCCGGATAAGAACCGGTGGAAATAAAACTTACCGCCAGTACCGCCAGCAAAAAAGCCGAAAGGATTTTTTTCATCGGTATCCCTCCGGCTAATAGTTTTGCCAAAATTAAGTAACAATAAAAAAGCGCACCTTTTTTGGTGCGCTCTTTTACATTTTTCCCGCTGCTTTGAGGCGGTTTAATGCCCGGCGCATGGCCAGTTCCGCCCGGAGCACGTCTATATCGGGCGTGCGTCTGGCAAGACGCTCCCGGGCCCGCTCTAAAGCTCTCTGGGCCCGCTCCACATCGATCTCCTCACCCCGCTCGGCGGCATTGGCCAGAACCACTACCTTGTTGCCCTTTACCTCCAAAAAGCCGCCGGAAAGGGCAATTTTTTCCGTTTTCCCCTCCACCGTATAGCGTAAAATTCCGATATCAAGGGAAGTAATTAATGGAGCGTGAAAGGGTAAAATACCAATCTCCCCTTCCACGCCGGGAGCAACCACGAAATCCACGTGTTCGTTCGCCACTACCCGCTCGGGGGTGACTACCTCAAGCTTGATTTTATCCGCCATATTTATGCACTTCCTTCAAGCTCCCGGGCCCTTTCCACCACTTCGTCGATGGTGCCCGCCATGTAGAAGCAGGTCTCCGGAATATCGTCGTGCTTGCCTTCCAGGATTTCTTTAAAGCCCCGGATGGTTTCTTTCACCGGCACGTACTTCCCGGGCCGCCCGGTAAACGCTTCGGCCACGGTAAACGGCTGGGAAAGGAAGCGCTGCAGCTTCCGGGCCCGGGCCACGATCAGCTTGTCTTCGTCGGAAAGCTCATCCATACCGAGAATGGCGATGATGTCCTGCAGTTCTTTATAGCGCTGGAGCACCCGCTGCACACCCCGGGCTACCTGATAATGTTCCTCCCCGACGATATGCGGGTCTAAAATCCGGGAAGTGGAGTCCAGGGGGTCCACCGCCGGATAAATCCCGAGCTCGGCAATTTGCCGGGAAAGAACGACGGTAGCATCCAGGTGTGCGAAGGTTGTCGCCGGCGCCGGGTCGGTTAAGTCGTCCGCCGGCACGTAAACCGCCTGCACCGAAGTAATCGAACCTTTCCGGGTTGAGGTAATCCGCTCCTGGAGCTGACCCATCTCGGTCGCCAGGGTGGGCTGGTAACCCACCGCCGAAGGCATCCGGCCCAGTAGGGCGGACACTTCGGATCCGGCCTGGGTGAAGCGGAAGATGTTGTCGATAAAGAGGAGCACGTCCTGCCCCTCTTCATCCCGGAAGTATTCCGCCATGGTAAGACCGGTAAGCCCTACTCTAAGACGCACCCCGGGTGGTTCGTTCATTTGCCCGAACACCATGATGGTCTTATCCAAAACGCCCGCTTCTTTCATTTCGTGGTAAAGGTCGTTACCTTCCCGGGTCCGCTCGCCCACACCGGCAAACACGGAAATACCACCGTGCTGCTTGGCAATGTTGTTGATGAGCTCCATCACGATAACGGTCTTACCTACTCCGGCACCGCCGAAAAGCCCGATTTTACCACCCTTTAAGAACGGTACCAAAAGGTCGATAACCTTAATCCCCGTTTCCAGGATTTCCGCCCGGGTGGACTGTTCTTCCAGAGGAGGAGCGGGCCGGTGAATGGGATAGTAATGGTCGCTTTCCACCGGTCCCTTACCGTCAATGGGTTCCCCGAGCACGTTTAACAGGCGTCCCAAAACAGGACGGCCTACCGGAACGGTAATGGGCGCTCCGGTATCCACCACTTTCATGCCCCGAACCAGGCCATCGGTAGACGACATCGCTACCGCCCGGACCCGGTTGTTGCCCAGGTGCTGGGCAACTTCCAGCGTCAGGTTAATGGGCACTTCGGTGGGTGTGTCCTGGTCTTCGCTTCTTATTTTTAAGGCGTTATAAATGGGAGGAACCTTACCCGGTTCAAACTCTACGTCCACCACAACGCCGATAACCTGCACTACCCGACCTACGTTCATCAAATAACCTCCTTCTCTTAGGCCTCAAGGGCAGCAGCCCCGCCCACGATCTCGGCAATTTCTTTGGTAATCGCCGCCTGACGGGCGCGGTTAAGCTGCAGGGTAAGCTTGGCAATCATCTCCGTCGCGTTTTCCGTTGCGGTATCCATGGCGGTCATCCGGGCACCATGCTCGGAAGCCTTGGATTCTAAGAGAGCCCGGTAAACCTGAACCTCAACGTATTTCGGTAACAGGGTGTTTAATACCGCATCGGCGGACGGTTCAAAAATATATTCGCCACCCCCGCTCTCCTCGGCAGGAGCTTCCAGCGGCAAAAGCTTCAAGGTCTGCGGCCGCTGCACCAGGGGGTTTACAAATTCCGAAAACACCAGGTAAACTTCATCGAAGGTGCCGTCTAAATATTTTTCCATGATAAAGCCAGCTATCACCCGAGCCGCATCAAAGGAAATCGACTCGCCCAGGTTGGTAAACTCGCCGACGATCTCATAACCCCGCTTTTTAAAGAAGTCCCGGCCCTTGCGGCCAACGGTTATAAGCTTTGGGTTGGAAAATTCTTTTAACTCCACGGTGGCTTTTCTTATAAGGTTGGCGTTAAAGCCACCGCAAAGGCCGCGGTCCGCCGTGATGAGCACGTAGCCGGTAGCTTTGACTTCCCTTTTAATTAAGAGCGGGTGAGCTGTTTCGGTGGTGGCTGCCGCCGCCCTTGCTAAAACATCTTTAATTCTTTTAGCATAAGGTCTTGATGCCACCACCATTTCCTGGGCCCGGCGAAGTTTTGCTGCTGCGACCATTTTCATGGC
This sequence comes from Carboxydothermus hydrogenoformans Z-2901, assembly GCF_000012865.1. Classification (GTDB taxonomy): domain Bacteria; phylum Bacillota; class Z-2901; order Carboxydothermales; family Carboxydothermaceae; genus Carboxydothermus; species Carboxydothermus hydrogenoformans. The sequence goes on from NC_007503.1 coordinate 2,272,152, forward strand.
TTTGGTTATCTGCTGGGTATTCTTGATACTTTTGATGCGCCGGCGTAAATCCCGCATGCTTGGCATTTTTTCTCACCACCTTCTCTTAGGCGAAGGTCTTCTTGAATTCTTCGATAGCTGACTTTAGACGACTGGTCAATTCGTCGGTAAGTACCCCTTTGGTGCGAATTTCTTCGCCAATTTGCGGATAGTTGGCCCGCATGAATTTTAAAAATTCAGCTTCAAAAGGTCTTACTTTTTCTACCGGAAGATCATCTAAATAGCCGTTAACCGCCGCAAAAATCGCCATGACCTGTTCTTCTACCGGCATCGGTTTGTACTGGTCCTGCTTTAAAAGCTCCACCAACCGCTCACCGCGGGTAAGGCGAGCTAATGTAGCTTTATCAAGGTCCGAACCAAACTGGGCGAAAGCAGCCAGCTCCCGGTACTGGGCGAGGTCCAAGCGCAAACTTCCGGCAACCTGCTTCATGGCCTTGATCTGTGCCGCACCACCGACCCGGGACACGGACAAACCGACGTTAACCGCCGGCCGTACCCCGGCGTAGAAAAGGTCGGACTCCAGGTAAATCTGCCCGTCGGTAATGGAAATCACGTTGGTAGGAATGTAAGCCGAAACGTCACCAGCCTGGGTTTCGATAATCGGCAGTGCCGTTAAGCTACCCCCACCATACTCATCGGACAATTTTGCTGCCCGCTCCAAAAGACGGGAGTGTAAGTAGAATACGTCTCCCGGATACGCTTCCCGACCGGGGGGACGGCGCAGCAACAGGGAAAGCTCCCGGTAAGCCGCCGCTTGCTTGGAAAGGTCGTCATAAACCACCAAAACGTGCTTGCCCTGCTCCATGAACTCTTCTCCCATAGCACAGCCGGCATAGGGTGCTAAGTAAAGAAGGGGAGCCGGGTCGGAAGCGGTTGCGGAAACAACGATCGTGTAGTCCATCGCTCCGTGGTCTTTTAAGGTTTGTACCACTTTAGCCACGGTAGAAGCTTTCTGACCGATCGCTACGTAAATACAAATTACGTCGGTATTTTTCTGGTTAATAATGGTGTCAATGGCTATTGCCGTTTTTCCGGTTTGCCGGTCGCCGATGATTAACTCCCGCTGACCGCGGCCAATGGGAATCATCGAGTCAATGGCTTTAATACCGGTCTGCAGCGGCTCATGCACCGACTTCCGGGTGATAACACCCGGAGCAATCCGCTCCACCGGACGGAACTTATCGGTCACAATCGGGCCCTTACCGTCTAACGGTTGGCCCAGGGGGTTTACCACCCGGCCGATCAAAGCCTCTCCTACCGGAACGGATACAACCCGGCCGGTTCTCTTAACAGTATCCCCTTCTTTAATATGGGTATAGGGTCCGAGAATAACGCAACCCACGTTGTCTTCTTCCAGGTTTAACGCCATTCCCAGAACCCCGCCGGGAAACTCTAAAAGCTCGGAGGCCATGCAGTCCTCCAAACCGTAAACCCGGGCGATACCGTCACCGACCTGGATAACCGTCCCCACGGAGCTGACTTCGACCTGCACCTGGTAGTTTTCGATTTGCTGTTTTATGATCGAACCAATTTCTTCAGGGCGCAAATTCATGGGGATTTATCACCTCGCAGTTTTAACCTTAACCGTAAATACTACGCTTTAAACGGTAAAGCTGGTTTTTAATACTGCCGTCATAAACTTTATTACCAACCCGCACCACAATCCCGCCAATTAAATCGGGATTGGTACGGACCTTCATGGTCACTTTCTTTCCTGTTAACCGGGAAAGCTTTTCTTTTATTAAATCGGAAAGGTCACCTTTTAATTCCCGGGCGGATTCAACTTCTACCAGCATTTCTCCCCGCTCTTCCCGGAGTTTTTCAGCAAAAAGAGCAATAATTTCCGGAAGATATACTTCCCGCCGTTTATCCACCAAGAGCTTTAAAAAGCTTTTGGTAATGGGATTAAAATCGGGAAAAAGCTTTTCCAGAAGCTCTTTTTTGGCGGCAGGAATCAGTACCGGGTTGTCCAGAACCTTTTTTACATCCGGTGTTTCCTGAATAGCTTTTTCCAGAACTTCGAAGTCGTGGGATATACTGTCAATAGCTCCTTTTTCCCGGGCCAGTTCAAAAAGGGCGGACGCATATCTTTTAGCCACAGCCAAAGATTTCATTACATTTTCACCTCATTTAAGAACTCGTCCACCAGCTTTTGATGGTCTTCTAAGGTAACCGCCCGGTTTAAAATTTTGCCCGCGGCCAGTACTGCCAGATTGCCGATTTCCTGGCGAAGCTCTCGAAGAGCCTTTTCTTTTTCCTGGGCAATGGTAGCCTTGGCATCCGCAAGCAAAGACTGCGCTTCCCGCTGGGCCGTAGCGATAATTTCTTCTTTTTCCGCCTGCGCGGTTTTCTGGGCTTTGGCAATAATTTCCCTTGCCTCTTCCCGGGCTTTGGCGATCATGCCGTCGTATTCGGCTTTGATCCTTTCCGCCTCTTCCTGAGCTTTGGCGGCTTTTTCTAACGATTCTTCAATGGATTTTTTCCGGTCTTCTATGGTTTTCAGGACCGGTTTATATAAAAGGATTTTCAGTATGAACAAAAGGACAAAAAAGTTAATAAGCGTCCAAATAAAATCAGACCAATCAAAATGCACTCATAAGTCCTCCCTTCAAACGGGATAAAACCGCACCGCGAAAAACAGTGCGGTCTTAGCTCATCTTGTTAAGCAGCATAAAGGCGATAACCAGACCGTAAATGGTGAGGGTTTCCATGAAAGCAAGGGCGATGATTAAGAATGTCTGTACAGTACCCCGGACTTCCGGCTGCCGGGCCATAGCTTCAAACGCCTTACCGGCGGCAATACCCTGACCGATACCGCTACCTATCGCCCCAAAACCTACAGCAATACCCGCACCAATAGCAATTAAACCAGCAACTAAACTCATTGTAAAATCCACCTCCGTTAAGATTTAAAAATGATTAGAAACTTAAAAATATTAATGATGCTCATCGTGCACGGCTTCGCCGATATACGAACTGGTTAAAAGGGTAAACACCACCGCCTGAATGGCGCCGGTTAAAACCCCTAAAAGGTTAAATACCACCGGAATTAACATGGGCACCAGACCCATAAAAGTACCTACCACCAGCTCGTGGCCGTAAATGTTTCCGTACAACCGCATGGAAAGGCTCAAAGGCCGCACCAGCTGCTCCAAAATATTCAAGGGCAGCATAAAGATAAACGGTGAGATGAAGTGTTTAAAGTAGCCCAGCCCTTTTTCGGCAATGCCGAAAAACTGGGTCGCAAAAAACACAATGATCGCCAAAGCAGCGGTAACACTAATGGTTGAGGTCGGCGGAACGTACGGTCCTTCATGGCCGGCAAAAGGCAGTAAGCCTATATAGTTGGAAATTAAAATGAATAAGAAGAAAGTCGCAATAAAGGGAAAATATTTCGGTGCTTTTTTCTCACCGACAATACCACCGATAAAGTTATAAAGTCCTTCCACAACCATCTCCAAAACATTTTGGAGCCCCCGGGGTACCCGTTCCATTTTTCTTGTCCCAAGGTAGGAAAGGATCGCCAGGAAAAGGATAATCCCCCAGGAAGTTTTAACATAAAGACTTGGATGCAAAAGGCCTTCTAAAATCCCGGTACTTTCCGCCATGCTCCCGAACACAATTACTCACCTCCTCCGCCCGGTAATCCCAAGCCTAAAAGGCTCAGTTTAATAAAAGAAAAGCCTAAAAGAAAACCAATAATCTCCCCTACACCTTTTCTCACTATAAAGAAAATTAATATGGCTAAAAGGATTAGTCTTAAATAATAACTTATCAGGACTAACCCCTTTCCCCGCCCGATTTTACCGCCTAACCAAACGGTAAGTGAAATCGCGAGCAAATTTATAAACCCCACAAGACCACCCAGGGCAAAGCCTAAGGCCAAGGAGGGCTGGTTAAGGCGGTAGAGAAAATAAGTTATTGCTACAAAAAATGCGCCGCTAAAAACAGTAACTATCTTTTTTTTCATTTTATTTTTCCCGGGTGAAGTCAAAGATTGCTTTAAAAGCAGTCATTACGCCAAGCACCAAAAAAATAAAGGTAAGCCAGGGGTAGGTAGAAAATTTTTTATCCAGGATGCCACCCAGCCAAACTCCACCCACCACGGAGAAAACCATGGTGGTGGCTAACTGCACCGAACGGGCTAAAAAATAATAAGGGTTTTTTTTATCACCGCCGTTATCCGGCATCCCGCCACCCCCGCAAAATAGACCATTTTACTTTATTCAACACGATAAGGCAAATTCCTTCTTAGTGATAACATTCTCTAACGTAGTTATTAAAGATTTTTATAGAGAAAATTCCTCCGGAGGTGAGGAGTCGATTTTATAATAATACTTTAACGCCCGGTAAATCCGCAAAGAAGCCTTGCCATCACCGTAGGGATTTATGGCATTGGCCATCTTTCGGTAGGAACTCTCATCAAATAAAAGCTCTTTAAGATTTTTATATACTGCCTCGGTACCGCTACCAATAAGCCTGACCGTTCCTGCCTCAACCGCTTCCGGCCTTTCGGTAGTGTCCCGGAGCACCAGTACCGGCTTACCAAGGGAAGGTGCTTCTTCCTGGATGCCTCCGGAATCGGTTAAAACTAAATACGAGCGGGCCATAAGGTTGGCAAAAGGTTCGTAGTCCAGCGGCTCTACCAGATGAACCCGGGGATGCTCCCCAATTACTTCTCTAACCGCTTCCCGGACCACCGGATTTTTATGAACGGGAAAAATTACCCTTACGTCAGCGGCTTCTTCCAGTACTTTTAAAAGACCCCGGTAAATGTTTTTTAACGGTTCTCCCCAGTTTTCCCTGCGGTGGGTAGTCATTAAAATAATCCTTCCGGGCCGGTTTAAGATTGCCTCCAGCTCCGGGGCAAAACGGTAGTTTTCCCGGACGGTGTAATACAAAGCGTCAATTACGGTATTACCGGTGACAAAAATGTTTTCCGGTAAAACCCCTTCTCTCAATAGATTTTCCCGGGAGGTTTTCGTGGGAGCAAAGTGCAGGTCGGTTAAAGCTCCCGTAAGTCTTCGATTCATTTCTTCGGGCCAGGGAGAATATTTGTTCCTCGTTCTAAGCCCCGCTTCCACGTGACCCACCGGAATTTTTTTATAAAAAGCTGCCAGAGCTCCCACAAAAGTAGTGGTGGTATCGCCATGGACCAGCACTAAATCCGGTTGACAGTCTTCCAGTACTTCCGAAAGACCCAATAGCGCCCGGGAAGTTAAGTCCTGAAGGGTTTGGCGCGGGGTCATCAGGTTTAAATCATAGTCCGGGGTAATGTTAAAGAGCTTTAATACCTGGTCTAACATTTCCCGATGCTGGGCAGTAACCGCAACCTTAGTTTCAAACTCGGAGGAATCTTTTAATATTTTGTATACCGGGGCCATTTTTATTGCTTCCGGTCGCGTACCAAAGATTAAAAGGATTTTAGGCATCGCTTCTCCTTTCTAAATGGTGGTCGGTGATAGGTGGTGGGTGGTCGGTTTATTTCTTTTACCCACCACTTAAGACTTACCACCAACTACCGTTTTAAGTAACCTTTTTCAATTAATTTATCAATATGCTCTCTTAGAGCTTTTTCAATGTCTACACCGTACATTTCTTCCAAAACAAACATCATGGATACTGCCGTCTGAGCCACATCGAGGAGTTCTTTGGTGATAAGTTTTGCCACCTCTTCCTCGGACAATCCCTGCTCCCCGGAAAGCCCCCGAAACTTTCCTATAGCTTGAGCCAGTTCTCCCGCTTCCTCCATAAGTTTTAGAGCAGTGGATTCCAGGGTCGGCGTAAGACCGTTCAGCCGGGGCAGCGCGATTATTTTTTGTTCCACCCCTTAACCCTCCCCGTATTTAACTACCTTTATCCCTGCCTCGGTAAACAGGTTAATCGCTAAAGAATCCGGATAATCGCCTTTGTAAACCACCCGTTCTACTCCGGCATTTATCAGCATTTTGGCGCAGAGAGAGCAGGGTTGATGGGTGATATAAATGGTGCTTCCAGAAGTTGAAACCCCGTAAACTGCCGCTTGAATGATAGCATTTTGCTCAGCATGCAACCCCCGGCACAGCTCGTGGCGCTGACCGGAGGGCACATGTTCCTGCTCCCTTAAGCAACCGACCTCCTCACAGTGGGGCACACCCTTCGGAGCACCGTTATACCCGGTAGCCAAAACCCGGTTATCCTTCACCAGCACCGCGCCTACCTGCCGGCGCAGGCAGGTAGACCGGGTTTTCACTACCTCGGTTATCTGCATGAAATAATCATCCCAGGATGGACGCATGGAAACACCCCATTTAACAGTGGTCAGTGGTCGGTCGTGGGTGGTTAGAAAAAGATTTAAAATCAACCACATACCACTGACGACCAACCACCGTTTGGAGGTTGGAAAAATCAACAGGTTTTGCCAATTAAAACCGCTCTCCGAAAATTAATCGTTGTACGGAAGTTTATCGTACAGAGGGAAGCGGTTTAAAAGATCCCGTACTTTCCGGGCTGCTTCCCGGTGTTTGTCTTCGTTTTCAGGATTCTTTAAGACCAGAGCTATTATTTCGGCAATTTCGGCCATTTCTCCTTCTTTCATCCCCCGGGTGGTTACCGCTGGGGTACCAATTCTAATTCCCGAAGTTACGTTGGGCGACTCGGGGTCGTACGGAATGGCGTTTTTATTTACCGTTACGCCAATTTCATCCAAAAGCTGCTCCGCCCTTTTACCGGTAAGCCCTACCGGACGCACATCCACTAACATCAGGTGATTATCGGTACCGCCGGAAACTAACCTTAAGCCCTGCTTTTTCAGTTCTTCCGCTAAAGCTTTAGCGTTATTTACCACCTGCTGCTGGTATTCCCTAAACTCCGGCGATAAGGCTTCTTTAAAAGCTACGGCTTTTGCGGCAATTACGTGCATCAAAGGTCCACCCTGTACCCCGGGGAAAACGGTCTTATCGATTTTAGCTGCATGCTCCGCTTTACAGAAAATCACTCCCCCCCGGGGACCGCGTAACGTTTTATGGGTGGTGGTGGTCACCACATCGGCATAAGGAATGGGTGATGGATGCAATCCTGCTGCCACCAGGCCGGCAATATGGGCCATGTCCACCATAAGATAGGCCCCCACTTCATCGGCAATTTCCTTTAAATGCTTAAAATCGATAACCCGGGGATAGGCCGATGCTCCGGCAACAATCATTTTGGGTTTATGCTTGTAGGCAAGCTCAAAAACTTTTTCATAATTTATTTTTTCGGTATCCGGCTCTACACCGTAACTCACAAAGTTATAAAGCTTACCGGAGAAATTCACCGGACTTCCGTGGGTTAAGTGACCGCCGTGGGCCAGGTTCATGCCCAAAACCGTGTCCCCCGGCTCCAAAAACGCCATGTACGCAGCCATATTGGCCTGAGCCCCGGAATGGGGCTGGACGTTAACGTGTTCTGCCCCAAAAAGCTTCTTGGCCCGCTCCCGGGCGAGATTTTCGACCACATCCACGTATTCGCAGCCGCCGTAATACCGCTTTCCGGGAAGTCCTTCGGCGTACTTGTTGGTAAGGTGGCTGCCCATAGCCTCCATTACCGCTCTACTTACAAAGTTTTCCGAAGCAATGAGTTCAATCTTTTCCCGCTGCCGGGAAAGTTCCTTTTCCATAGCCTCAAAAATTTCCGGGTCCACGTCTTTTAAGCGTAAGTTCAAATGGGTCACATTATTCACGCTCCCTTTTATTGGATGTTTGGGGTTTACAATATTTCTCTTCAATACCCGCTATCTTTTCTACCCGGCGGGCGTGGCGGCCACCTTCAAAGGATGCTCCAAGAAAGGTGTCCACGATATCCAGGGCAAGACCCACTCCCACCACCCGGGCCCCCAGAGCTAAAACGTTGGCATCATTGTGCTCCCGGGCTGAATGGGCGGAAAAAGTGTCCGAACAAAGGGCTGCCCGGATCCCAGGAACCTTATTGGCGGCGATGGAAATTCCTATCCCGGTACCGCAAATTACAATGCCAAAATCTACTTCCTTTTGCACCACCGCCTCGGCCACGGCTTCCCCAAAATCGGGGTAGTCCACCGATTCCGCGGAGTAAGTCCCTTTGTCAATCACAGCAATCCCCTTTTTTTCCAGGTGCTTTTTTATTTCTTCCTTTAAGTTAAATCCCGCGTGGTCAGCCCCGATGGCTATCTTCACCGTTTTCAGCTCCTTCCTTTTCCAATCTGGCTATTAATTTTTGGATTAATTCCTTTAATTCCTGAGCGGTTTGCCGGTAAACCTCGATATCCCCACCAAAAGGATCGGCCACATCTCCTTCTTCGCCCACATATTCTTTTAAAGTGTATACTTTATTTTCAAGTTCGGGGTAAAGCTGTAAAAGAGCTTCTTTATGTCCTTTCCCCATGGTGAGAATTAAATCTGCCTGCTGGGTAATTTCGGCAAAAATCCGGGTAGCTTTATGGGGCGAAAGGTCAATTCCTTCCTCCTGCATTGCAATTACCGCGTTTTCCGAAGCCGGGTCCCCATCAAAGGCAAACAGTCCAACGGACAGTGCTTCGTGAGGTAAGCCCTTCTCCTCCACAATTTTGTTAAAGAAATACTGGGCCATGGGACTTCGGCAGGTGTTTCCGGTACAAACAAATAAAACGTTCATTCTCCCTGGCTCACCCCCTGAAAATAAGCTTCCCGGCAATTAAGAGTAAAATAAGCCCTCCGACAATCTGGGCCCGCTCCCCTAAAACCTTGCTTACCCTCCGGCCCAACAAAAGCCCGGAAAGGGTCATAACGCCGGCAACAATGCCGGTAATTAACGCCACAAACCACAGGTTTACCTTTACCGTACCCAGGGTAAAGCCTACCGACAAAGCATCCATGCTAACCGAAAGGCCGATAAGTAAAAGTCCTACCAGGTTATAAGTTACGTGCGGTAGTTCCTCCTCCTGGGAAATTCCGTGTCTTATCATTTTGTAACCAAGATAGATAAGGATGGCTCCACCAATATAGGTGGCTACTTTTCCCAAAAACCTCCCGGTTAAATCTCCAGCAAACCAGCCAAGAATCGGCATCACAATATGATACACCAGTACCGTAAGAGATAAGGCGATAATTTCTTTTCGTTTAATTTTCCCCATTCCAAGGCCAACACACAGGGAAAAGGAGTCTGTACCAAGGGCAACCGCCAGTAAAAAAATTTCCCAAAGACTCATTGGTTCCCTCCTGGGTTAAGATAGATACCTGCCAGCCGCAGCTTTCTTTAACCGGTTCATCAAAGCTAAATAAAGTCCTTCTTCGGGATAGACCTCCGCCAGAATTAGTTCTACATCCCTCCGGTCAAACTCCCGGAGTTTCTCATATAAGTTATGTAAAAGCTCTGATGGGTTATTTCTACTTCCCAGAACTAAAAGATTTTGCGAATAATTTGGGAAAAACTGCTCTTTTGTTTCTTTAGATATTAAAAGCCCAACATTTTTACCGGCTGCCCCCAGCTCCCGCGCTCGCTTTAAAATTTCTTCGGGAGTTTTTACCAGGTACACCGGCGCTCTGGGAGCATAATGGGGATATTTCATCCCCGGTGCTTTGGGAGCGTCCAAATCTTTGGCGTTAAAGTACCGGACCTCTCCGATAACTTCTTCAAGCATTTCCGGAGTTATTCCGCCGGGTCTTAAGACCACCGGTGGAGTTACCGTTAAGTCCAATACCGTGGACTCCACCCCTACGCGGCAGTTCCCTCCGGCTAAAACTACCGGAATAATTCCGGATAAATCGTCAAGGACATGCTCGTAAGATGTAGGGCTTGGCCGACCGGAACGGTTGGCGCTGGGAGCGGCAATGGGAGTTTGGGCCGCTTCGATCAGCATTACCGCCACAGGATGATCCGGAAGTCTTACAGCAACGGTAGGAAGGCCGGCGGAAACCACCGCCGGAAGATCTTCCCGGCGGGGCAAAACTATAGTTAAAGGTCCGGGCCAGAATTTTTCCATAAGTTTTTGCGCCCGGACGTCAACCCTGGCAGCTACCCTGTAAATGTCTTCGTGCCTGGCTATATGAACAATTAAAGGGTTATCCTGCGGGCGACCCTTGGCGGCAAAAATTTTTAACACCGCGGCAGGGTTAAAGGCATCGGCTCCCAAACCGTAAACCGTTTCGGTGGGAAAGGCTACTAACTCCCCTTTTTTTATGTATTCCGCCGCTTCATTAATAATAGTTTGCTCCGGGTTTTCCGGGTTTACCTTAAAAATTCTTGTTTCCATGGAAACTCCTTTTGTTACTTATATTTTTTCGGAGAGTTTTCATATACAATATCTTACTTCAATTAAGTTTTTCCGGCAAGTTTTCTTAAAATTCCGTTAAAATTTATGTAAAATATATTATAAACTTTCATCGGCGAAAAAGTACTTGCAAAAAAACCGCCCGGGCTTTTTTAGCCCCGGCGGCTTTAAGCTATCTTTTTCGTAAAATTACCAGCCGGTCATGTCCGGCCAGATCTTTTTTAATTTCCACCCGGTATAATTTTTCGGCCTCGGCGGTAATCGCTTTTCCCTGGTACGGGGCAATCTCCAGAAGCATTACCCCGTCTTCCGCTAAGAGCTTATGGGCTTCGGGTAAAAGGCGGCGGTAAAGCATCAGGCCATCCTCTCCCCCATCCAGGGCAATTTGCGGCTCCTTTTGCACCTCCGGCATGAGGGTGGAAAGTTCCTCAGTGGGAATGTAGGGAAGATTGGCGGTAATTAACGAAAATTTTCCGCTAAAATCGAGTTTGGAAAGGGGCTCTAACAAATCCCCGTGTCCTAAAATCACCCGCTCATCTACTCCGTGATGATGGGCATTAACCCTGGCAACTTTTAATGCTTCTTCCGAAATATCCAGGAGAAAAAAGAGTCCCAGGGGAATATGGCAGGCAAGTGCTACCCCCACCGCTCCGGAGCCGGTGCCAACATCGGCAACCAGCTTTAACCCCCGGTACTGGCGTAAAAAATTAATACCCTCTTCCACCATGAGCTCCGTCTCCGGCCGGGGGATTAACACTTCCGGAGTTACGAAAAAGTCAAGGCCGTAAAACTCCTTTTTACCGATAAGGTACGCTAAGGGAATACGGGAAGCTCGCCTCTCGACATGGTCCACAAACCGTTCCCATTCGTACTCCGATAAAACCCGCTCGGGCCTGGTGTAAATCGCCACCCGGCTAATACCAAGCACATGGGCCAATAAAAGTTCCGCATCCAAAGCCGGCATTTCAATACCCGCAGAGGTTAACCGGTTTTTAGCCCAGAGGAGCGCCTCCCGCAGGGTTTTAGGCATTACCATCCACCTGCTTTAACCGTTCCGCCTGATCGGTGGTAATTAAGGCATCGATAATTTCGTCCAGATCCCCTTCCAAAACCGCATCCAGGCGGTGGAGGGTTAAGCCAATGCGGTGGTCGGTGACCCGGTTTTGCGGGAAGTTATAGGTTCTAATCCGCTCGCTGCGGTCTCCGGTACCCACCTGGGATTTCCGGGCGGAAGCCAGCTCCGCTTCCTGTTCCTGCCGGGCTTTGTCCAAAAGCCGGGCCCGGAGTATTTTCATCGCCCGCTCCTTGTTTTTGTGCTGCGACTTTTCGTCCTGGCAGGTTACCACAATACCGGTAGGAATGTGGGTAATGCGCACCGCCGATTCGGTCTTGTTTACGTGCTGACCGCCTGCCCCCGAGGCGCAGAAGACATCGATCCGCAGGTCGTTGGGGTTTATCTCCACTTCCACTTCTTCCGCTTCAGGAAGCACCGCCACCGTCGCGGTGGAAGTGTGAATACGGCCGCCGGATTCGGTGGTGGGAACCCTTTGGACCCGGTGAACACCGCTTTCAAACTTCATCCGGGAATAAACTCCCTTACCTTCAATGGTAAAAATAACTTCTTTAAACCCACCGAGGTCGGTAGGGTGGCTGTCCATAATCTCAACCTTCCAGCCCATCCGGTCGGCATATTTAGAATACATCCTGAAGAGATCACCGGCAAAGAGCGCCGCTTCTTCCCCACCGGCACCAGCTCGAATTTCCATAATAACGTTTTTCTCATCGTTGGGGTCCTTGGGAAGAAGAAGAATTTTCAGCTTTGCTTCCAGCTCTTCCCGCCGCTCCTTTAAATCATGCAGTTCGCTCTGCACCAGCTCCCGGAAATCCGGGTCAAGCTTCTCGTCCAGCATCCTTTCCGCATCTTCTATTTCTTTTACGGTTTTCTTATATTCCCGGTAAACCTGGACGATCTCCTCAATTTCCGCATGGGCTTTAACGTACCCCTGCCACCTTTGGGTATCGGCAATCACTTCCGGGTCCGAAATTAACCGGGAAAGTTCTTCATATTTTTCTTCCAACTGGTCCAACTTGTCAAACATTAGCTCTTCACCTCATCTTTTATTACCGCTTTTAACGATGTGATGGCTACTTCTAACATGCTGTCATCCGGCTCCCGGGTGGTAAGTTTTTGCAGCCAAAGTCCCGGTGCCGTCAGGATTTTCCCCAGAAGGGTATGGCTAATTTTCGCCGACCCTTTTAACACTTCGTAACTTACCCCGGCAACCACCGGAATTAACAGGATTCGGCTAAAAATGCGCCAGAGCAGGTTTTGGTCCCCCAATAAAGAGAAAATGAGAATACTTACCACCATTACAATTAAGAGAAAACTCGTCCCGCAGCGGGGATGCAGGGTAGTGTACTTCCTGACCCTTTCTACCGTTAGCTCATCCCCTGCTTCGTAAGCGTGGATAGTTTTATGCTCCGCACCGTGATAGGCAAACACCCGCTCAATATCTTCCATGCGACCTATTGCCCAGACGTAAAGGAAAAATAAAATTACCCGGATAATTCCCTCGACCAGGTTTTGCGCCCAGTACGCTTTTATAACCGGGGCTGAAGCGTGGGCTGCCCAGGTAGGTAGCACCACAAAAAGGCCAATACCAACGGCAAAGGCTAAAATCATGGATAGGCCAAGTTCACTTTTACTTAATTTTTCCCCTTCTTCCTCTACCGCCTGGTTGGCGGAATAAACCAGCGCCTCAATCCCCAAAACCAGGGCATCGTACAATGCTACCAGTCCCCGGATAAAAGGTAGCTTGAAAAATGGAGTATTTAGCGCCGAAGCTAACGGGCGCTCTTCAATGACAATTTTCCCCGAAGGAGTTCTGACCGCCACGGCCCACTTTTCCGGACCACGCATCATCACTCCTTCTATGACCGCCTGTCCGCCGTAATTAAATTTCATCCTCTCTCCCCATTTCTAAAAAAAACGCAGAGCCAAAGATGCTCTGCTTTGTTTTAGAGACCGTACTTTTTCTTAAACTGCTCGGCACGACCCCGGGCTTCTACCGTCCGCTGCGAACCAGTATAGAAAGGATGGCACTTGGAACATATTTCAACCCGGATCTCTTTTTTGGTAGAACCGGTTTCGAATGTCTCGCCGCAGGCACAAATAACCCGTGCTTTGCCGTACTCCGGATGAATGCCAGGTTTCATTCCTATCACCCCATTTTCGAATATTAACACAAGGTAAATTATAACACACCCAACTTTAACTGGCAAGTATAAAAGTGGGGACGGTTCTTTTTACTATACTTTAAGTATAATTTTAGGGACTGTCCCTAAACTACTACTTTGAAGGTGGTGCCCTGGCCTACGGTGCTTTCGACCCAGATTTTGCCGCCGTGGGCTTCTACCAAACTTTTGGCAATTGCCAGTCCCAGGCCGGAACCTCCGGTGGTTCTGGAACGCGACTTTTCCCCCCGGTAAAACCGCTCAAAAATGTACGGCAAATCTTCCGGGGGAATCCCCGGACCGGTATCGGTAACCTCTATTAAAAGTTTTCCATCCAGCAGCTTAACCTCAAGTTTAACCTTGCCTCCCTCACCGGTGTATTGAAAGGCATTGGTTAAAAGGTTATATACCACCTGTTTCATCCGGTCGGGGTCAAAACTGTATTTTTCTCCTTTTGCCGGTAAAGTAGTTTCAAAACTAATACTTTTTGCTTCCGCCAACGAGGTAAAAGGAGCCGCCACCTCCGAGAAAAACTGATTTACCTCAACCTCTACCGGCAAAATTTTAAGTTCCCCCGCTTCCGCCAGGGATAATTCTCTTAGCTCCTCCACCAAACGGGACAAACGCTTTACTTCTTCCGCCAGGGAACGAAGGGTTTCCTCATCCGCCTCAATAACTTTCTCCAGCAGTAGTTCAAAATTTCCCTGCAAAATAGAAAGGGGTGTTCTTAATTCATGAGCAATATCGGCAATCATCTGTCGGCGCAACTTTTCGTTCCTCTCCAGGGCTTCGGCCATTCTGTTAAAAGCTCTGGCCAGCTCCCCGATTTCATCGTTGCTCGTTTCCGGTGCCCTTAAGTGCAGATTTTTACTGCTAAACTTGCCCACTACGGCTATTAAAGTTTTAAGGGGGGCAAGCAAGCGCTGGGATAGGAAAAAACCGAGTACCAGAGCTACCGCTACCGCTAAAAGTCCACCGAAGAAATTGGCCCTTTTTACCGAACTGATAAAACTCTCCTCTAAAAGGCCGTAGACGGTAAAGGGCTGATAGTAAAGGGTGCCAATTTTTTGGCCGTTTAAATAAATTTCCTGTCCATTTTTTAAAGGAAGGTCTTTCTCCTTTTGGCCAAGGTATTCCCAGTTGTTATCCACAACAACGGTGCCATCGGGGGCAGTAATAATTATCCTCTCCTGCCGGGGACCGCCAGGGCCTCCAGATCTCCTCCCATGGGACATTTGCAGTCCAGCCTGGACGGCCTCCCAGCCTCCGGCAAAATAAAGCTCCCCTATATAGCTCAAAATCATTTTAGCCCGGGCATTTATATTTTGTTTTACGTAAAAATCAAAAGAGTCGCTGATTTCCTTTACCGCAAAAAATGACGTGACTAAAACCGATAATACTGCAACAATTAAGAGCGCCGCGGTAATTTTAACCGTGATTTTCATCCTTTTCTCCCCTGGGTTTTAGTTTGTAGCCAATACCAAAGACCGTTTGGATGTACTCCGGATTTGCCGGGTCTTTTTCAATTTTTTTCCGAAGATTGCTAATATGCGTGTCAATAGTTCTCTCGTACCCCTCGTAAGCTTCCCCAATAGCATATTCTAATAGTTCAAGCCGGCTATAAGCTTTACCCGGATTTTTTAAAAATGCTTCTAAAAGTTTAAATTCAGTAGGTGTTAAATCAAGAGGTTTCCCTTTTAGAAAAACTTCGCGCTTATGGGGATAAAGGGTTAAGTCTCCTTCAGTCAGCACAATCTCTTCATTGATAGTTTTAGCTTCCAGACGTTTTAAAATCGTTTTAATACGAGCCGAAAGTTCTCTTAAGCTAAAAGGCTTTACTACGTAATCATCAACCCCAAACTCAAAACCAATTAACTTATCCACCTCTTCGGTCTTTGCCGTAAGCATGATGATGGGGATTTGGCTTTTCTTTCTTATTTCCCGTAAAACCTCTATACCACTCATTTCCGGCATCATCCAATCTAAAACTATTAAATCAGGCTTTTCTTTGTAAAATGAATTTAACGCTTCTCGGCCGTTAAAAGCGGTGATTACTTCGTACCCTTCTTTCAGTAAGTAACTTTTTACCATGGTAACAATTTTCGGCTCATCATCAACAATTAAAATTTTTCTGGCCATAAAACCCTCTCCATTGCTTTTTTAGTTATTATATCAGTATTTTGTTACAAACGTATAAAGATATCTAAACATAAAAAACCTTACCCTTCAGGGTAAGGTTTTAGAAATTAAGTTATTGAATTACCGGAACCGGGCCAAAGCCCATACCGTGGCCACCTCTACCCCCCATACCCTTAAAACCAAAACCTTTAGGTCCGGGCATGGTGCTGTTAACCATGTTTTTAACCCTGGTTTCGATGTTCTTTAAGAAGTTATCCGCCTGGGCCTGGGTTATTTTACCGTCTTTTACCAGCTGGTTAATCTTTTCCTTTTCTTTGGTGACGATAAAGTTTATT
Organism: Carboxydothermus hydrogenoformans Z-2901; assembly: GCF_000012865.1. Taxonomy (GTDB): domain Bacteria; phylum Bacillota; class Z-2901; order Carboxydothermales; family Carboxydothermaceae; genus Carboxydothermus; species Carboxydothermus hydrogenoformans. The sequence continues at coordinate 2,288,142 of NC_007503.1, forward strand.
AGCTCAGTCTCGGTTTTCCCTTTGGCTTTAGCGATTTCCACCAGGGTTTTTCCGCTGTGCCGTTCGCTTATTAAGGTGTTGACATCAATTCCCAGGAAGCTTGCTAATTCGTCAGGGGTTACGCCAAAGCCTCTGTGATGCCCAAAACCTTTAGGACCAAGGTCTACGCTGTTAACCATTTGCTTGGTCCGTTCGGTTATATTCTGCAACATTTGGTCAGCCTGAGCTTGAGTTAATTTTCCGTCTTTCACCAGCTGGTTAATTTGGGCTTTCTTTTGCTCAACCAGGTAGTTGACCAGTTCTTCTTCAGATTTACCTTTTTCTTTGGCGATTTGGGCTAATGTTTTCCCGCTGTGCCGTTCGTTAATTAAGGTTGAAACATCAATTCCTAAAAACTTGGCTACATTGTCCATCATGCCACCAAAGGCCCTGCCAAAATGCCTGCCAAAACCGCGGTAGGTTTGAACTATTTTTGTGGTGGTAGAGGTGGTACCGTCGTTAGTAGTCGCCGCATACACCGCCGGAGCTGCCGCCACTAATAGGCCCGTCAGGGCAATTCCCGCAATCACTTTCTTACCCCATTCTTTTTTCACTTAAATCACCCTCCAGGTTAATTTGTAAACCCCCGTTGGAGCTTTCATTTATATCATAACCGGAGGGTTTTAAAAAGATTTCAGGGAAATGTTAAAAAGTTGTCAAGATTATAAAAGAGCTTTGGCCAAAGCCCGGGCAAAACGGGATAAGCCGTCAGAAGAATTTACTATTTTTATTTCCTCTGGATTGGTGATAAAGCCAATTTCTGCCAAAACCCCCGGCAAGCGTACGTTTTTGATGACATAAAAGGTAGCGGTTTTTAGCCCACGGTCTTTAAAACCGAATTCATTGATTAGCTGCTTTTGCACTTTAGCGGCCAGGCTTTCGCTGTCCTCCCGCCCTGCTTTAAAGTAGGTCTCAATTCCCCGGGCGGTATGGTCGGTAGCCGCATTTAAGTGAACCGAAATAAAAGCCCGGGCTCCCGAGTTGTTGGCAATTTTCACCCGCTGGGGCAGGGGAATAAAAACATCTTTATCCCGGGTTAGTACCACCTCACCTCCCAGCTTTTCTATTAGTGCCTTGCCCGCCAGGGCAAGCTTTAAGGTAACTTCTTTTTCGGCAATACCGCCGGCGCCTACCGCTCCAGGATCCTTCCCGCCATGGCCGGGATCGAGAACAATTTTTTTCCCAGCTAAAAGTTTGGCCCACACTTCTAAAATAACCTGCCCGCCGTTTACCCTAACCTCGTACAATAACTCCTCTTCGCCCTCAATCACCAAACGTAAAACGTCAGGCTTGTACTGGGCCAGCCGTACTTCTTTTATTTTATATTTTTTAACCGGTACTTCCTTCTTACCTACCCCCTGGACTTTGGTAATGTCAAGGACAACCCGGTAAGGATTTTTCAGGGTAAAAGATTTGAGCGAAGGTTTTTGGTCAAATTCCAGGATTATCCGCAAAACCAGTTCGGTTTCCAAGCGAAAATTTTTCAATACCGCCATGATAATTCCCCCTAAATAGTTTCTACTAATTAAAATATGCGGGGGTTTTAAGGAGCGGGATAAAAAACGATGAAAAAGGCTCTAAAAGCTAAAAGCTCTTAGAGCCTTAAAATTACCCGTTGATTTCTTTTTGAATTTCCGTAGCCTCTTTTTTAAATTCCTTAATGGTTTTGCCAAAGGCCCGACCGATTTCCGGAAGCTTGGCCGGACCAAAGATTACCAGGGCAATTACTAATATGATTAAAAGCTCCGGAATTCCAATTGAGTTAAACATTTTATCCCTGCTTTCCTAAAAGTAAGTTTTTTTCTTCCTGATAAAACCTGCCTAAAAATTCCACTATTTCCCGGTAGATTCCCTGAATATTTTCTTCCCGGCTTTTTTCCACCACCCGCTCGATAAAGGAAAGGTGGTCTACCAGAAAATCTCTCTGACCGGGATGATTATTTTCCACCAACATCGCCATAAACTCCAGCTCCAATACTAAATGATCGGGCATTCCCGAAAAATCTTCGGGAACGATAAGCCCCGCTTTTTCGTATAAAGCCGCCACATGCAGGGCGTGGTCGCTCATAAGAAAGCCGCGGCTATTGGCCATAACCGGGTCTACCTCGGGATCCGAAGACCACTTGCGGTACACCGATTCTATCAGGCTTACTCTTGGTGCATAGAGCCCAAAGTAATCCTGATACTGCCGCGAAAGTTCCGGGAAACCGGGAAGTTTCCCGAGGTTAACTCCAAATTTCCCAAAAGCTTTAGCACCGTCACTTTTTAACCAGCGGTAAAGTTCCAGATCCGGTTCGCTTAAGGCATAGGCTAACAGGCGGTAAATTTCGACCCGGTTATGTTCCATAGCCCTTCCTCCCTTTTAGTTCATTAAAGTTACGGGAACTGCTGCCAATAAGATTAACGCCCGCAAGGTAAAGCCTCCTGCCAGTACCAGCAAGGCGTCTAACGCTTTAATCCCTTTTCCCGCTTTCGGGGAAGCGGTAGCTCCAATCACCCCGGGGATGATGATACCCAGAAACACCAGTACTCCCCAGAAGTACAGGCTGTATTTCCCGGACACAATCATTTCCGCCGATTGTCTGGCAGCTTCCGGGCCATGGGTTGCAACTATCAAGAGGAAGAAAAGAAGTAATAGCTCTATTGCCGCAAGGCCAGTGTGCAGGGGCTTAAAGAAATCGGGCAGGGTTTTGCCGCCAAAGACAAAGCTTCCCAAGATAGCGGTAGCCATTCCGGTAACTAATGCCGATACGACAAAGAGCACCGGAATTACGGCATTGTTCCAGAAGGGTACCGCTTTAACAACTCCTAAAAGCACGCCGGTGTAAACGGAGGTTGCAAAGGCCAGGACCGCTCCGGCACAGCGCAGCGCTGTATTGGTATAATAGGGATTTTTTAGCTTCATCCAGCCGTAAACAAACGATACGGGCATAAACAGGGTTAAAATCCAGGTACCCCAGGTAATCATCGAAGTAAAGTGGGTGTAAAGGTAAAATATCCGCCAGGGTTCAAATTTTCCTGCCTCCACCCAGGTAAGGTCTAAGACCAGGAATAGGGTGCCAATGGCTACCAGCGGAGCTGCTAAGATCGTTCCGGCTTTAATTAATGCTTCATTATCCTTATTTATCCCGGAGCGCTCGGTCATGACCGCTATTAAAAAAGCTCCCGCTCCGGCTCCGGCAAGGAAAAGATATATCGCAATTATCATTCCCCAAGCCATTTAAATCCCTCCTTAGCGTACGTAGTAGATGGAGGGTTTGGTGCCCAAATCCCCCCGCAAGGGTTTTGCCTGTTTTTGCTGAATAATCCGGTGAATTTCGTCGTTGGGATCATCTAAGTCCCCAAAATACCGGGCTTCGCCAATACAGGTAGAGACGCAGGCCGGCTTTTTCCCCTGCTCTACCCGGTGATAGCAAAACCGGCACTTTTCCGGCACACCTTTTTCGTGATTTATGACCCGGGCCTGGTAAGGACAGGCCACCATGCAGTATTTGCAGCCGGCACAGCGCTTATCATCTACCAGCACTATGCCGTCCTCCCTTTTATATGTCGCTCCGGTAGGGCAAACTTCAATACAGGGGGCATTGTCGCAATGCTGGCATTGAATTAATAAAAACTCCCGCCGAACATTGGGAAAACTGCCCGTTTCCCGTTCTTCCAGCCGGGTAAATTTTTCCCCGGGGGGTAGCCCCCATTCCGCTTCACAGGCAACGGTGCACGCCTGACAGGCAGCGCATTTGGTCATGTCAATTACCATAGCATACTTAGGCATTTGCCCCACCTCCAACTTTTCTTACCTCCACCAGCACTTCACAGTCGGCCGATGCTCCGGATACCGGTTCCACGTGGCAGGGTATGATAAAGGAAGTACTGGCACCTTTTTTATACGCCTTTTTCTGGTAAGGTGAAAAACCTCCAAAACCGTGAACCATGAAAACAGCATCGGGATGAATGGCTTCGGTAACTTTAGCTTTTATGGTAACTTTACCGTAATCCGATTTTACTTCCACTAAATCACCGTTTTTGATACCGAGCTTTTCGGCCGTCCGGGTATTAATCCAAAGGACGTTTTCCGGCATGAGAGCATGCAGGTACTCGTTATTAAAGGTGGAAGTATGGGTATGAACCGCAGTATGACCGTGCAGGAAGCGAAGCTTGCCGTTTCCTTCGGTAACACCGGGCGGCACCCAGGTCGGAACTTTTTTGGCACCGGCTTTTTCAAAAGCACTTGATGCAAGTTCAATTTTGCCGGACTCAGTCTTGATTTCCGGAACTTTGTACTCGGTTTTCCCGTCATCCAGGGCAATAACGCCTTTTTCTACAAGTTGTTTAAAGGTTACGTTAAAGGGCTTTAACATCTGGTCCGAAAACTGCTCCAAGGTAAAGTTAAAGTACTGCCCTATCCCCGCTTCATGAGCCAGTTCTTTGATAATATCATCAACACCCATGGTATTATGAAGCGGTTTTACCGCCGGCTGCCGCAGAGCAACGGCATTACCAGCAATCTGCGGCGGGTCAAACCGTTCCAGGTACGTGGATTCGGGTAAAACGTAATGGGCCATCATGGCAGTTTCGCTCATCTGCACATCAATAACTACTAACAGCTCTAATTTCTTTAAAGCTTCAATCCATTTCTGGGAATTACCGGCCGAGCGCACCGGATTGTGGTGGTTGACAATGTATGCTTTAATCGGATAAGGCTGACCGGACAAAATGTGCTCCGGTAACATTTGAATCATCCCAAGGCCTTTGGCCAACGGCCATTTTTCCCCACCGGCACCGTCAAACCGTTTAGCCTTCGGTTTTTCTAATTTCGGCCAGAGACCTTCCCGCTCTTCTACTTTGGTAAATTTATATTTGGGGAATTTCAGGCCACCTTTCATACCAAGGTTACCCATAAGGGCGTTGATTACCGCTCCGGCTCTTACCATTTCGGTACTGTTCATGTAACGCGAGGTATGCCAGCCGGGATCTACCACCGCTGCCGGTTTGGCCTTGGCAAATTCTTCGGTAATCCGTTCAATCGTTGCTGCCGGAATACCGGTTATCTCCTCGGCCCACTTCGGAGTGTATTTCTCCACTTCCGCCGCTACTTCTTCAAAGCCAATTGTGTAATTTTTTACAAACTCTTTATCGTACCATTCGTTTTTAATGATGAGGTGAATCATTGCCAGTAAGAATGCAAGGTCGGTTCCCGGTCTTATCGGCACCCATTCGGAAGCAAGGGCCGCAAAATTGGAATACCGGGGATCCAGGGCGATAAGTTTGGCCCCTTTTTCCTTGGCCTTCATGATGCCGGTAACCTGGCTTACGTTTATCCCTTCTACCAGGTTACGCCCGCAGGAAATGTAGTATTTAACATTGCCGTAGTCAACGGTAGGAACTTCTCCGTACATTGTTTTATAAGCCACATTTCGCGGAGAGTAACAGGTCGGAGCATGGGCACTCAAGTTTGGCGAACCAAACGCCTGATTAAAGATTACTTCATAATCGTAAGCCAGCTCCGGATGGGTACTCCAAACCAAAGCTTCCGGGCCGTATTTGGCCTTTATTTCTTTTAGTTTTTCGCCGATTTCACGAAAAGCCTGTTCCCAGGAAATCGGCACAAACCTGTCCCCTTCTTTCTTTAAGGGCTGCTTTAACCGGTCCGGGTCGTACAAAAGCTTCATACCGGCATTACCCCGGGCACAAATTTTACCCTTACCATTGGGGTGTTCTTTGTTGCCTTCGATTTTTACCACCCGGCCATTTTTTACTTTAACGATGATGCCGCATTTGGTACCGCACATTTCGCAGATGCTGGGAATCAATTTTACCTCCCCGGTTTCCGCCGCCTTAGCCGCCCAGCGTTCAAAAGACATCACTCCGCCGGATAAGGCTGCCAGGGCACCGGTAGCAGCAGAAGCTTTTAAAAAGCTCCTCCGGGTAAGCTTCATACACCTTCCCCCTTTATTCGTGCTGTTTTTCACTTTCTATGTTAATTGTAAAACAATTTCGAATTGTGAAGGTAATCGCAAAGACTTATGGGGTTATAAAGATAAATTTATACCCATAAAATTATTCTTTGAATTGTTTTTGCTAAAATTAATTTTCAGCAAAGTTATGATATAATAAATATTGATTTAAGTGACGGGGGAAGAAAGCATGAATTTATACCAGTTTGAACTTTTCTGTCAAATTGCTAAAGTAAGGAGTTTCACAAAAGCAGCGAAATTAATGCACCTGACCCAGCCGGCCATTTCCGCTCAGGTGCAGGCAATGGAAAATTTTTATGGCACCAAATTATTTGAGCGCTCGGCCACCGGGGTAAAGCTTACCCCCGCCGGGGAGCTGGTTTATAAGTATGCCCAGCACTTTTTGGCCGAACACGAAAAGTTAGAAAGGGAGATAGACAATTTACTTGGCACCAATGCCCAGACCATTGTCATTGGGGCCAGCTCCACTATCGGTAATTTTGCCCTTCCCTGCAACGTGTGGAGCTTTAAGGAAAAGTACCCGGAAGCCAATATTCGTATCGAAGTGGATAACTCAAAGAAGGTTATTGATATGGTAATGGAAGATAAGGTGGATTTTGGGCTGGCGGAAGGACCGGAGTTTACCCATCCCGATCTCGAAGTAAAAAAAGTCGGGGAAAGTCAGGTGGTAATAATCACCTCCCCCGAACTTCCCCTGGCCCGGCAAGATTCCATTACCGTTGAGGAATTAAAAAAGCTTCCTTTGATCATGCGGGAACCGGGTTCTTCGGTGCGGGAAGTGTTTTTTGACGCAATAAAAAAAGCCGGGGTCCCGGCCAAGGAGTTAAATATTGTTTTGGAACTGGGAAGCTTTCAAGGAGTTTTGGAAGCGGTAAAAAAAGGACACGGGGTATCAATTTCCTGTTTGGAAGCGATTAAAAAAGAGTTCCACCGCAAAGAACTCCACTACCTTACTTTAAAAGATATGGAACTTACCATGCCGTTTTTGCTGGTTTACCGCAAAGACCGCGCCTTTAGCCCGCTGGCAAAAAGGTTTTTAAGGTTTATTATTGGGCCTGCCGCTTTAGAATTTTGTTAAAGGATATATTTTTTTAAAAACAAGATTCCAAGATACGTACCGATAATCAGAGAACCACCAAAAATCCAGCCATGCAGCGAAAAAGAAGCGATTCCTCCTACCAGGTTGCCAATATTACAGCCAAGGGCCAGCCTTGCCCCAAATCCCATTAATATACCGCCAAAGATCCCCAGGAAAAATTTTCCCGGGGACTTTATTTTTTTAGGTCTAAATTCGTTGTGCCACAGAGCAGCAAATAATCCTCCTAAAATAGTCCCTACCACCAGGAGATTTTCCTGGGAAAACAAAGTGGTTTTAAAAAAGGCCTCGGGATAAACTTCCTGGTAATACGCCCACTTTTCCGGATGCATGCCCAAAACTTTCAACCACCAGGTACCCCAGTCGGTAAGGATGTGGGTAACAACCCAGGGCTTACCCCAGGTTAATAGAAGCAAGATATTCAAAATTCCGAGGACTATGCCGCCCTTTATCTCCGACCAGCCAAGATCAACTTTTTTCACTTTTTCTACCCCTTAATAACGCTGACTTCCCAAATTCCCGGAGAAATTTCTTCTAAATCGTACTCGTACTTTAACCTTACCGCCAGATCAACGATATTGCGCACCGAACGGCTAAAATCGGTAATAACGGTAATCTTATCCCCCGGTTGCAGTTTTTTTAATTCTTCCTGCACCCGCCAGAGGGGAACCGGGCAAACTTCGCCGGTTAAATCTATTTTTATTTCCATTTACATTTCCTCCCGTAAGGCTTTAAGTAAAAGGAAAAATATTATTGCATAAATAATAAGTGTCGGGAACCAGCCGATAATGCCGGGCAGCCAGAATTTTTGCGAGGATATTAATATATCCTTCCAGTACCCGTAACCAAACGCCCCAAGAACCGAACCAATTACTATTCCCAGTAATACTCCCCAGTAGTGGAAAAATCCCTCTCCCACCCGTACCAAAGTGCTAATCACACAGCCACCGGCTAAGACCATGCCGGCGCCAAAAATAATGCCGCCAATCACCAGATGCCAGCCCACCGGATTTATTTTCCCGGGAGGTACGTTCCCCTGTAAGACTGCCAAAAACTGAACGACAAAAAAGCCGGCAGCCGAAACAGCAATTAACACCGTAACTCCCCGGCTCATGGCTTTATCCCGAAACATAATTAAATCCCGAAAGGCCGAAGCAAAGCAAAAGCGGGAGCGGCTAACGGCATAACCAAAGCCAATGCCGAGAGCAAAGACAGCCGCCCGGGTAAAATTTTGATTTGCAAGAAAATACAGTGGAACTATCAAGAAAAAAAATAATAAGCCGTAAGCTACCTTTCTTTGCACCTTTTATCACCTAAGTACATTATATCTTATCCGCTAAATTTTTGCTTTAAAAAAGTTTTTCCAGAAAATAAAACGCCCAGGAGCGTCGTAATGCCGGCTAAATTTAAAGCGGGCCAAAGCCCGCTTTAAATCTTTTTTAACCTCCCTGAAAATGGATGCTCACAGAACCGTCCCTAAAACCACCATTTTTATTTCGTTTAAGAGGAGGTCTAATTTTTCTTCGCTTTCAGCTTCGCCGTAGATTCTAAAGACCGGCTCGGTACCGGAAGCCCGGACCAGAACAAAGCTTCCGCTCGCAAGTTCCCACTTCATTCCATCAACGCGGCTTTCCCGAAGTACTTTTTCTCCGGCAATTTCTGTTAGTTTTAATGAAGACAGCCGCTTTAAGATTTCTTCTTTTTGTTCGGGGGTTGTTCTGTAATCGTCCCGGCGAGTATAGGACCGGCCGTAGCGGGTATAAACATCTTCTAAAACTTCAGTTAAAGGCTTTTTAAAGAATTCCCGGATTTTTACCGCCAGTAAATCGGCCAAAATCCCGTCTTTTTCCGGCACATGTCCGGCAATGGATAATCCTCCCGATTCTTCGCCGCCTAACACCGCTCCTTCCCTCAGGGCTTTACCGATGTACTTAAAGCCAACGGGCGTTTCAATTACGTTAAAACCATTGGCCCGGGCCATTTTATCTAAAAGGTGGGTGGTAGGAACGGTCCGGGCTACATCTCCTCCCCTGCCGCTTTCAATCAGGTAATGGTAAGTAAGGATTAAAACTTCGTTAGCAGTAAAAAGCCGCTCACCTTCGACAATTCCAAAGCGGTCGGCATCACCATCTAAAGCAAGGCCCAGGTCGGCCTTTTTATTTTTTATTGCTTCGACAAGAGGTTTTAGTTCTTTTTGTTTGGGTTCGGGCATGCTCCCGCCAAAAAGGGGATCCCGGTAGTTTCTAATAGTACTTACGGTATAACCGAAGTCCGTTAAAACTTTTTCCAGATACCCCTGTCCCGCTCCGTACATCGGGTCCACGACTACCGTACCCTGTCCGTAGTTTAGACCGGTAAGCTTTTTTAGGTGGTCAACGTAGGCACTCTCTAAATTTAACGTTAATTTTTTCCCCTTTTCCTTTAAAGAAGGAACTGCCCCGGCATTTATGAGCTGCTCCAGGCGATCGGTTATATCAGGTAACGCCGGTCCTGCGTAATCGGGGATGAATTTAAAGCCGTTGTACTCCGGCGGGTTATGGCTGGCAGTTAGCATTACCCCGCCTATGGCCTTAAGTTTGTTTATTGCAAAAGCCACGTAAGGTGTCGGCACAAACTTCTCCGGAAGGTAAACATCAAAGCCGCTTTTTAAAAGAATTTCCGCTACCGTCTCAGCAAAATGCTCCGATAAAAAGCGGCAGTCATAACCCACTACTACCGCTCCAGCTCGATATTTCTCCTGTAAATAAGCGGCTAATCCCAGGGTTACCTTTTCTAAACTGGCAAAGGTAAAATCTTTAGCAATAATGCCCCTCCACCCATCGGTACCAAATTTAATCACTCTTATCCCCCTTTTCTCCTTGGTTTTTTATCGGTAATATCCACCGTCATGGTAAGCTTATCGTGTTTTAAGTCAATATAAACCTGGCCATTAGCATCGATTTGAGCATAGGCGACATCTTTAATATCGTTTATCCCCTGTTCTTTTAAGTAATGAAAAAACCATTGTTTGGATATTCCATGCTGTTCAAAATTTTGTTCAATTAGTTCTCCGTCAACCACCAGTTCTGCCGGAATTCCTTCGTATGGCGGATCTAAGCCCAGGTCTTCGGGGGTTAGCGGGCGCTTGGGAGATTTAAGCAATACCGAAAGCTCTCCGTTGGGTTCCGCAATGGCAAACTCCACGTCAGCAATGTTAAAAGCACCCTTTTCCCGCAGTTGCATCATTAAATCGTCCATCGTATACCGCATTAATTTCATGTTATGTTCCAATATTTTTCCGTTGTGAACGACAATAGTCGGCTCGTCCTGTAAAAGTTTTCTAATATTCCGGTTTTTTAAGCTTGCCCACTGGACAAAAATCGTCAGCGCCCCAAAGGCTACCATTCCTGTCAGGTAATGAATCACGTTGGTGCGCAAATCCACCGCCACATTGGCAGCAATCGAGCCAATGACAATGCCGTTTATATAATCGGAAATGGTAAGCTGCCCCAGCTGGGATTTCCCAATTAATTTGGTAATTACCAGCACTGCTATAAAAGCTGCAATTGACCGAAGGATTACTTCTGTTAAGTCGTGCACAGGAACACCTCCACCCCTATTTTGAAAAAAACCGACGGATTTTATTCCGTCGGTTGCATAATTTTTGCATTAACGGGATAGCCTTACAGTAGAGGTGATCCTATGGATGAACGGGAAAGGGCCCCATTACTAAAGGGAAGCTTTTACGGGGTGGTTTTAAGTCTTCCCTTCTGGTGGTTATTATTTTATCTCCTTTTCCACTAATTCTTTTAAGTAAGCTTTAAAACCTTGAGCCAGCTCCTCCCGGTCCAGGGCAAACTCGACAGTTGCTTTCAAAAAGCCCAGTTTATCGCCCACATCGTAACGCAATCCTTCATAAACATAGCCGTATATAGGTTTCACCTGACAGAGCATTCTTAGAGCATCGGTCAACTGTATTTCGCCGCCGGCTCCGGGGGGAGTTTTTTCCAGGAACTCAAAAATTTCCGGTTCAATTATGTAGCGCCCCATTACCGCCAGGTTCGAGGGCGCTTCTTCCGGCTTTGGCTTTTCTACCAGGTCATACACCCGGTACAAACGCTCTCCGACCTCCTCGGCCTTTATAATTCCGTACTTGCTTACTTCCCGGGGCTCCACGGCCTGTACCGCTACGATACTCGCTTCCACTTTTTCGTATAAGTCGATCATCTGCTTTAAGACCGGAGTCCTGGCCTTCATTAAGTCATCCCCGAGTAAAACAGCAAACGGTTCATTGCCGATAAATTTCCGGGCGCAGTAAATAGCATGGCCAAGACCTAAAGGCTCTTTTTGCCGCACGTAATGGATGTCCACCATATTTCCGATGGAACGGACTATTTCTAAAAGGTCTTCCTTTCCTCTTTTTTCCAGATACATTTCCAATTCCGGCGACTTGTCAAAATGGTCTTCAATAGCCCGTTTGTTTTTACCGGTAACGATTAAAATGTCCTCTATCCCCGACGCCACCGCTTCTTCCACGATGTACTGAATCGTTGGTTTATCTACAATAGGAAGCATTTCCTTGGGCTGAGCTTTAGTTGCCGGCAAAAACCTAACTCCAAGTCCCGCTGCAGGAATAATGGCTTTTTTAATTTTCATGTCCCTTACCCCCCTCGTGAAATTTTTAAACCCTCCACTTTTCTTATTATAATAAAATTACCTTATTATGGCAAATTACCATAGACTTCATCGTAAATTTCTGCCGCTTTTTGCACAACATCTTCGTTTAAAACGGTGTAACGCTCCGGTCGCATAGAGGGGGCAAGGTAAACCGCTTCTAAAAATTGCTGTTTGTTAAGGCCGATACTTTGCGGATTTTCCCATAACCCGAATTTTCGATAAAAGTTTAAAAGTTCTTTGAAGTTTTTCCCCTGCAGGGCAGCGGTAAACAACGCCGCCACCCCTACCTGCTCACCGTGAAGGGCCGGACGGTCAAAAAGTTTATCTAAAGCATGGCTGATTAAATGTTCGGCTCCGCTCGCCGGCCGGCTGTTTCCGGCAATCGCCATCGCAATCCCGGATAAAACCAAACCTTCCGCTAAAAGCTTTAAAAATTCCGGTGCTAAAAGGTTATCTCCCGAATAATTTAAAATCGATGAAGCCGCTTTTTCCGAAAGCATGTAAGCAAAACCATCCATTTTATCTTTACCCTTTTGACAGGCCAGCTCCCAGTCGTTTAAGGCAGTTATATTCGAGATTAAGTCCCCGATCCCCGCTTTTAATAGCTTCACCGGAGAGTTTTTAATGACCTGCAAATCAATCAATACCCCAACCGGCATGTTAACTCCAATACTGCGGAGCTTTTCTCCATCCCGGATTACCGCCACCGGGCTTACCACCCCGTCATTAGCTAAGGTCGTGGGAAAAGTGATAAGGGGTAACAACTTTTCCGTTGCCACCACTTTTGCCACATCGATAACCCGTCCACCCCCTACAGCTACCAGCAAATCGGGGTTCACCGTATTTATTTTTTCCTTTAAGTTACTAATTTCCTGTAAAGAGTTATCCCCTACCTGGTAAAAATTATATCTTTCCGCCTCAAAGCCCCGGGAAACTTCTTCCGCAATCCCCCAGGTATTTGCTCCCCCAGTTATAAAGAGAGGGTTTTCAAAATAAAAGTTACTTTCCCGGATAACGTTTTTTAAATGATAACGGAGGTTTTCCTCGATACGGATAAAAAGCGGTAAACTTATAAACCGGTTAAATAACGGCATAAAAATCCCTCTTACCAGTTGATTTTTTGAGCTATTTCCCGGGCATATTCTAAATCTTTAAAATCATCAATTTCCGTCCATAAATAACCCCGGGTAGATACCGGGCGAATTTTCAGCTCCGGTAAAAGAGTATTTAAGGCAGTTTCGTACCAGCCGTTTACTTCCCCGGCCTCCACCATTTCCCAGCAGCGATTAATTACCTTTCGAGCTATATCCCGGCTAAACCTTAAAATTCCTATATATTCTCCCTGCGCTTCGCGGGGATTTACCTTTTTGCTGATATGGGTTATAAAGCCATCTTCAATAACTACTTTCATATCTTCTTCATCTAACGGGTTAACGTCATCTACCACCAGTACATCGGGATAATTTTCTGAAAAAAGCTCATCCAATATTTGCGGAGCAAAAACTACATCGGAATTAAAAAGGATAAAACCGTCGGATAAGTGATCTTTTAACAGAGCCACCGAATACACGTTATTTTTGGTATTGTACTCAGGGTTTTCAATAAGCTTTACCCCGGGCGGCAGTACTTTTTTTAAAGCTTCAATCCGGTAACCCCCAACTACATAAATATCTTCCGCTTTAATTCCCCTTTTTAGCGCTTGCTCAATTTGTTTTTCAATTATGGTCTTGCCGTTTATCTCAATCATCGCTTTCGGCCGGTCGGAAGTTAAAGGATAAAGCCGACTTCCCACTCCAGCAGCCAAGATAACCAGTTTCACCAATCTTTCCTCCCCCGCAACTTGTAATCAACCAGCACTTTCAGGGCAAATTTCGGTAAAACCATCATTCTTTTGTACCGCCAGGGCTCCTGGATTAACCGCCAGAGCCACTCCAGACCTGCTTTTTGCATGAATTTGGGAGCTCTTTTGGTAACCCCCGCCCAGACATCAAAGCTTCCGCCAATTCCCACTGCTACCATGGGCTCAGGGGATTTAGCAAGTAAATTTCTGATAAAAATTTCTTGTCTCGGAAATCCCATTCCAACCAAAACAAGTTCGGGATTGCCTTTAATTATTTGTTCGATTTTTTCCTCATCATTGGTAAAATAGCCGTTTTCAATACCCACAATTTCAACTGTATTGTTAAATTCCAGTAATTTAATTGCTGCTTTTTCCGCAACACCGGGCTTGGCGCCAATTAAATACACTTTCAAATTGTCTTTTTTTCGGATAACCCCTTCCACAAGCTCAATCCCCGGTACCCTCTCTTTAAACGATTGGCCTTTTATCTTCCCGGCTAAAACTATCCCCACCCCATCGGGCAGGATTAAGTCGGCGTTTAAAACTAATTGTTTTAAATCCGGATTATTTAAGGCTGCATAAATCATTTCCGGATTAATAGTGATGATATGGGCTTTCCTTCTTTCTTCTATTAATTTTATCACCTTATTTACCGCTTCGTTTAAACTTAAGCTGGCAACCGGAAAATCATAAATTTTTATTACCGCCATTTATCTCACCTTGACTGCCTTTTAAAAATGCCTTTACCATCACCATATTTATAGCTATCAAGAAAATCCCCAGGATGCTTCCTAATAATAAACCGTTTCCGGTTCTAATTAAACTTACCCACAGAGGATCGTACTGGTGAGCAAAAGTATTGATAACCGTAACCGGTGCTAAGCTTCCAATAACCAGAGCTATATACCGTATCTCCGGTCTCACTTTTGTCCATAATCCCCAAAGAAGCAAAGGATAGCCAATGGCAAATTCTTTAAATCTCGGCCTTACATACAGGTACTTATTTAGCAGGGCGCGAAGCTTTATCTCGCCGGGTAAAACCAGCGATTCCGCAGCATTTCCCGTCCGCAACAGGTAATAAGCACCAGCCCCGAAAACAATTATTAGCGCAAATAGCTGCCACAATTTTAATTCTAAACCTAAATACTCAAAAACCACTTGTTTTAAACTTTTTTCCCGTACTAACAAAACCCTTGCAGCATAGATAGCAAATATTAATACCGGCAGAAGAAAAGATAATTTTACACCCCGAAATAAATCGGCATGAACAAAGTAATTATTTCCGGTTAAAAAGGCGGAAATCGCAAAGCCTCCAAAAACACTGATTAAAACTACAATGACAAGAGAAGCCAATGCCTTTAAAAAGGAGTTTGGATTCTTAATATCGATACTAAATAGCGCAATTAGCGGATATAATACGGACGCACCAAAAGCACAAAATTTAAAGTACAAATCGAAATTCAAGGTAAATAAAGCAAAACCACCAATAAGTAGAATTACGGTAAAAGTTAGAGCGGTTTTAATATTTACTAAATCAAATAGCACCAGGGAATATCCAAATAAGACAATGAGCAATACCGATAATAAAAGTTTTTCAAGCTTTCTTTCGGGTATTTTCTTTAGAGGATTAACCGGGACAAATTGATAATTTAAACTTTTCATCGTTTCATAAGTTTGGGAAGTAACGGTCTCAAAAGCAAGAACGGTAGTTTTGTTAAACTCTTTTGCCGGAATTTTAAAAACAATAGCTTTATTCCTCCGTTCCCTGATGCCAATTTTTAAACTTTCTATTTTTTCCTCCGTAGTTGCTAAAATATTGCCGCCTTCAATGGTATTTATTGTAACTTGCCGTACCCGAAAAACAGGGAGCTTAGTCCGGTTAATCATAGCATTAGTTTGAGGCTGGTCAATACCATCTAAAAGCCCTACGGAAAAGTTTTCTTTTAAAAAGGTATCGGCGAAAATTTTGGTAAATTTGTTGTTTTCCGGCAAATTCTTATCGGCAAAAACAACCTTGGGTTCCGGGCAAAAAGTTTTTATATAGGAAAGATAATTTTTTACTTCTTGTTCATTTGCGATACTCCACTGGGGAATAAATAGCAGAACATCTAAATTGTTTTTCCGGGCCATTTCCAAACCTTGAGGATTAAAACCCAGTAGCAACTTTTCCGTGCTTTTATATGGATAGTTTATTTTTAGAATATATTTTTTATTTACTTGCTGTAATTGATTTTTAATATTCCTGGCACTTAACGCGTGAATTGCCGAATCAACAATCTCCTTGTTATCGGTAATTAAATAAGTATAAGGTGCTTTTAGTTCAATGAAATCTTTGAATTCAGGAAAAGTTGCAACTGCACTAACTCCCAAAAAAAGTCCAGCCTCCTGGTTAAATATTTCCTGGCTGCTACCATTCTCTTCATACAATGCTAAGCCAACAAAGCCCGTTTTCTTTAGCCTGGCTATGGTTTGCTCCGGTGTTAAACCCCAGTAACTACTTAAATTTATTAAAGTTTCGTAATCCAAGTAAAACCCCGTTTCTTTTTTCTTATCTTCAGCGATCCGCGGAGGCAAAAGAATTATTGAAAAAGCAAAAATAACCAGCAGTAAGATTGCTAAAAGTATTTTTCCTTTTTTCACCCTAAATCCCCCACCCTGCTTAGCTAAGAATTTTATTTAAATAACCGTAAATTTTTTTGTTACGTATAAGTTGCGGCAGTGCTAATCGTTCCATTTGTCTTAATAGCTGTTCCTTTCCATGGGGAAGTTTTTTTTCGCGATTTTGGGCCTCATAAAGCGTCTTTGCTATAATTTCCCCGGAATTTCCCGCAGTATTGCTAAAAATTTTAGCTTTCATAGCTTCCCTTTGACTTAAGAAAGCATCGTTATGCAATAATTCTTCAATCACCCCTCTAACTTCTGCCGGTTCATTCACCTGCCGACAGTAGCCGCGAATTATATTTTCCAAGCTTTCTTTTGAACTTAAGTGTTCCGGAATTTGCGGTAAATTAAATAATAATATTTTTTTGCCGGCCAGCATAGCATCAAAAATCGCCCCCGAATAATCGGAAATAACCACATCAGCAATTTTAAGTAAACTTAGTAAATCTGCAGATTCATCACGA
Source organism: Carboxydothermus hydrogenoformans Z-2901 (assembly GCF_000012865.1). Classification (GTDB taxonomy): domain Bacteria; phylum Bacillota; class Z-2901; order Carboxydothermales; family Carboxydothermaceae; genus Carboxydothermus; species Carboxydothermus hydrogenoformans. The sequence continues at coordinate 2,304,873 of NC_007503.1, forward strand.
ATTACTATCTTATTTCCTTCTGCAACTTTGAGACCGTGGTGTAATTTGGCAATCACCAGATAACGTTCACTTAAATCTTCCAAAGCCTTTTGGTAATATCCCCAGGAAGATAATTCCCCGTAGGTGGGCAAATAAAGAATTACCGGTCTTCCTTTAGCTAACTCCAAGACCTTATCTTCTACTACTTCCCCTTTAAACCACCGGTCAAATCTGGGATTGCCAGCTTTCACTACCGGCGCATAGAAGGAAAGTTTTTCGGCATCGTAATCTCCATAAACAAAGATTAAATCAAAAAAAATATTCCACCAGGCATAATTCCACCCATCTTTTGCTAAACCATAAACCATCCGGAAATGATGGGCCTCGGGCTTTAACCGGTAGACCGTTGGAAAGAAAAACGGACCTAAAAATACTTTAATATTTTCTTTTATTAAATTTTGTTCAGTTTTATCAATCATCTGCCAAAATTCTATTCCTTTTTCCGTTAAAAATTTTCTTGCTTCCCGGACATTGCGGACATACCCTTCCGTTAAAATAATCCTGTAATCACTTTTGTTTAAATGTTTAATTATTGGTTCGTATAAAGTATAGTGAAATTTGGTATTCATTAAAAACCCAATCATAACCTCGCCTCCAAATTAAATATCCACCCTCTCTCGGGTGGACTAAAAACGCTTTCCTAAACAATTTTAATTATTAATTATAGTTTTTCCCTTACTAAGACTTTCCCCTAACACTCCTATCTTCTGTGCTCCAAAAGTTATCGCCGCTAAAATAATTAATATAAGCAATGCTGCCTGGGTAAAAGTTAAAAGATTTACATACAACGCAACAATGCCAAGTAAAATGTTTAATAAATAAATTATCAAAACGGTTTTTCTTTGGGAATAGCCCAAATCCAAAATACAATGGTGCAAATGTCCCTTATCCGGTTTAAAAATCGGACGGCCTGCAAAAAACCTCCTTAAAATCGCAAATAAAGTGTCAAAAATAGGTATAGCCATAACTAAAACAGGAACGAAAATTGAAATCAAAGTTGGACTTTTCGCGGTACCCAAAACCGACAAAATACCCAAACAGTATCCCAGAAACATTGAACCGGTATCACCTAAAAATATTTCTGCCGGATTAAAATTAAATTTTAAAAAAGCCAGGGCCCCGCCCGTTAAGGCAATCGCTGCATAATAAGCAAATTCATTTCCCCGGGTCAAGGCTGCAATCCCGATAAACACAGCAGAAATAGCAGCAGTCCCCGAAGCTAACCCATCAAGACCGTCAATTAAATTAATGGCATTAACAATTGCCACAATCCAGAAAATAGTTAAAAAATAAGAAGCATCTCCCAGCCAAATTAAACCGCCAAAGGGATTGGTAACGTAATTTACTTTTATTCCAAAAGCAACCGGAATAACGGCTGCCATAATTTGCCCTAAAAGCTTTACTTTGGGATTTAAGCTATAAACATCATCTAATATTCCAAAAATTATTAAAACAACACTTCCTGCCAAAATAGCCAGAACCTTCTGGTCAATTGGTAACAGTAACAAAACTGCGGCAGTAAAGCCCCAAAAAATGGCAAGACCTCCCATGCGGGGAATGGGAGTTTTATGAACTTTTCGAGCATCGGGAATATCGATTGCTCCCACTCTTAAGGCAATTTTTTTAACCATGGGAGTTAAAATTAACGTTAAAATTAAAGCAAGGGTAAATATTTGAAAAGTTTTAATCACTAACACTTAAATCATCTCCTATAAAAAATAACCCTAAAGATTATTGTAACATTTTCGGCATTTTTCTCAATAGCAATTTTTTCTTTTTTTAAGCAAGGGCAAATAAAATTTCCGCTTCAACCACTAACTCACCATTAACTTTTCCCGACCCTCTGGCTTTCCCAAGACTCCCTTTTATTTTTAAGAGTTCAACTTCAAAAACCACCTGATCTCCCGGTAATACCGGCTTTCTAAAGCGGGCACCATCAATACCGGCAAACATCGGAAGCTTTCCGGCATAACGTTCATCGGTTAAAATTGCCACAGCTCCTACCTGGGCCATGGCTTCTAATAGTAAAACCCCTGGCATAATAGGCCGCCCCGGGAAGTGCCCTTGAAAAAAGGGTTCGTTTATTGTGACATTTTTAATTCCAACCGCTTTTTCCCCGGGTACAACCTCCAGAATCTTGTCCACCAGTAAAAAGGGATACCTGTGGGGTAATATATTCATAATTTCGGTAATGTCTTTAATTGCCTCACTCATTATTTTCTTGTAACACCCCTTTAAAAATTATTTTCTTTTCCACAATATTATTTAACCGTTTTTCAATTTCTTTAATGTCGGTAGTTTTTGATACCGGATAAGCATAAACGATATCTCCCTGGCCAATTTCATTTACCAGATCGTAATTTATCAGGACTTGATATTTAATACCGCTCTGCCGAACTGCAGCCATATTTAAAGAATTATTTTGTTTAGCCTTCCACAAAAATCCCTCCACACCGGTATTAAGATTTTTACCCACCAGTTCTCTGGCGGCATTTACATCACTGATAATCCGGCTTTTATACTGTTCTAACGACTCCCCCGGTTTTTGGCTCCAAAAGCCGTTATCCGGAATTTTATGACCCTCAATACCAAACTCAGCCAATCCTAACTGGCTTATAGCCCGCACTTCCTCCCAGTTCATCATTTCCGGCCGTACACCTATATAACCTGTTATTAAAAACAAACTAAATTTCATATCATAAGCTTTAAGTAAGCCCGCCCCATCGTTAAAAAATCCTTTATAGCCGTCAATAAAAATTAGTCCCACGGGTTTAGGAGGAGGTAAATTCCTTTCCCCAACATAATCGGCAATTTCACCGGCGGTTGCGGTCTGAAAGCCGCCCTCTTTAATTAATTCCAGAATCCGGTCAAGGGTCTGGGGATAGAGGGCATAAATGTTTTGATCATCCACCCCGGGTGGTTTAATATCAAGAAACAGAAAAACCGGAATATGGTATAACTCTGCTTCAACCTCAAAGCGGTATCTATCTTCGGTTAATAAGTTACCATCATTGTCGCGGCCATCCCAGGTAACTTCGTTAGTGCCTTTTTTTATTCTTTCTAAATTAATCTCACGGACCAGGTCATTTACCTCGTTATAAATTTTTATTTTTCCCCGGGCTAATATTGGAGAGTCAAAATAAATTTTATACGAATTATTTTTTGCTCCAAAACCAATAACTTTAAAAGTCTTTAAGTCATCGGGGGTAAAAAAGTCAAAAACATCACCTTCAATAAAAAATATTCCGAGAGTAAAAATTGCAACAAAAATAATTAACTGAATTAAGATAATCTTTAACCAAAATTTCATTAAAACTGCCCCCAAACGGCAAAAAATTTATCATCAGGGGTTTTCCCACAACAAATTGGGGTGCAAAACCAAATATTCCTATTAGCAGCCAAAGTAAAAAAGTCTTTTTTCCCGTTCACCGAACTCCCTCGGAAACCTGGCTGTTATAGGTCTCCCCAGCGGTAGTTTCGGGAATACTGTTCAGAGGTGGTGGTTGTTGCTCAGTCGGTGGGGAATAACCGACGGGACCATTCTGGTAAGTAGTCCCGCCGGTAGTACTATCTGAGCTAGGGGGTGGAATAGTTTTCTGATTATCATTTTGAGCTGGCGGCGTAGTTTGTTCGGATGTACCCGGAGGCAAAGTAGCCTTGTCACCATCAGTGCCCGAACCATTTCCGGGATTTGGCTGATAAGTATCACTACCTGTGGCAGGTTTTTTCTGATAGGTTTCCTTAGTAGTTGAAGTTTTTGGAGTCTTAACAGTTTTTTTCTTCTTGACAATTTTAACCCCGGCATTTTCTTCCTTGGTACCAAGAACGATATTTTGTTCTATTTGTCCCGCAAACAGCATATCTACCAGGTTTTTAGCCACTTCCAAATCCGCCTGCCAGTAGCTTACGCCATTGTAGTTGTAGAAATATCCCGGAAGGGTCTGGGTAATGATGCTATCCTTATTGAGCTCCCGACTAAAGGCTAAAAGCGACATCAGGTCTTTGGTGGACATATCCGTTTCAACCATTTGAATAATTTCCGGAATGAGTTTGGGAAGCTTTAAAAGCGTTCCCGGTTGCAAAGCTTGTTCGGCTAAAGCTTTTAAGAATTTCTGTTGCCTTTGGGTACGACTAATATCACCCAAAGCATCACTTCTATAACGCACATACATTAAGGCTTTTTCCCCGTTTAAGTGCTGCCGACCCTTTTTAAGATTAATGGTATAGGGATACTCATCAGCGTGATACATGTCTTTCTCAACGTCAATGGTAACCCCGCCCAAGGTATCAATAACTTTTTTAAAATCTTCAAAGTTTACCAGTACATAATAGTCCACCGGCTTTCCTAAAAGGTCAGAAACCACTTGTTTGGTTAAATCTATCCCACCTACAACATGGGCCGCATTTATTTTATCCCAGCCGTGCCCCGGAATATTTACCCGCGTATCCCGCGGTATGGAAACCAGGACAACTTTTTTTAAATTGCTGTCAATGCTGGCAAAAATAATGGTATCGGTACGCTCCCTGCGGTTTTTACTATGGCGGTCATCAACCCCTAAAAGAAGAATATTTACCCTCCCGGGTTTTTCGCTGGCAACGGCTATGTTATCCCCCTGGGTTCGCGGGGGGGTAAAGACATCTTTCATGGTATAGTAAAAGTAAGCAAAAGCGGTTCCGATAACAAATAGCAAAATTAAAAGGGATAAGAGTAAAACCTTTCGCCGCCGCTTTTTTTTACGAAGAATCTTTTTCTGCACTCTTTCCATTGCGGAGTCCAAGCTTATCACCTCATTTCCTCATCTATTTTACTTTATTTTAAAAACTTCCACAATATTAAAATCTTAGAAAAAAGAAAAAGCGGAAAGGGTCTTCCCCTTCCGCCCTTGATAAGAAATTTGGGACTGGATAAAACCTTGATTCTGTTGACGGTGCTTAGGTTCTTTATAAACTCCTGAAATAGACGAGAGTAATTATAATTACTGAAGTTTTACGTATTTTTTGCTTACATATCCAAATTTTCCGCTCGAGGTTTTTACATAATACCAATCGCCGGTAGACTTATTAAGGTAAACAGTGAGGCGTGTATTTAAAGGCAATTTCGCAATGATATTATTGCTTGAAACCTGAGGTGTTTTCCTTAAGTATAGATTATTAGTTGCTACTATCCCAACTCTTGTTGTATCAGGAACTGCAGGATTAGAAGCTGACAATTCTGCAATTTTTTTCTCCAAAGCAGCAAGGCGAGCTTTTAAATCATTTACCTGGTCGGCAACCACCTTCACCTGTTTATCCACATAACTTTTAGCTACCAGTGGATCCTGGGGTGACCCGGGAACCACATCTTCATTCTGAGCCAAGATTTTTCCCCCCAGGATTAGCCCGGCAGTAAAAGCGATAATTATACCCAAAATCACATATACGTTTTTTTTCATAAAAACCACCGCCTTCAATCGTTTTAATTATATTTTAACACTTTTTCGGCAGATTTGTCCAAAAAAACTGGTAAATTATCCGTTATCCTTCTATAATTAAATATATAAACTACGGCCAAAGGGGGTGGAAAAATGATTAAAACTTATTACTACAACCACAAAACTAACACCATGGAACATGATGTGGATTTATCCAGACTTGCGGAACTTTTAGCGGATCCCGAAAGCATGCTGTGGGTAGATTTATACAATTTTGAGGAAAAAGAGCTTTACTACCTCGCCCGCATTTTTAACTTTCACGAATTGACGGTAGAAGACTGTTTAACCTTCAGCCCCCGGGCCAAAGTGGATAAGTACGAAAATTATTATTTCTTCCTGCTCCACGCCTTAAGATACGATGAAGAACAGGATGAAGAAATCCTTCTGGTGCAGTTAGGCGTTTATCTGGGCACAAACTTTATCGTTACCGTTCATAAAAGTGCCCTTCCCAGTCTCGGTAAGCTTGCTTTGGTATGCCGCCGGAGTTCCGAAATCTGTGTAAAGGGCACCGAATACTTTCTTTATTCGATCATTGACGGCATTGTCGATGAATATTTCCCCATCCTCGAACAAGTAACCAACCGTATCGAGGACCTGGAAGATGAAATTTACGAACAACCCAACCGGGAAATTACCGATGAGTTTATTGACTTAAAGCGTACCATTTTAGCAATCCGCAGGGCAATATCCCACCAGAAAAGGATTTTCGGTAATTTAATTCGTCCACCTTTCCCGTTAAGCGAAGAGATAAAGCCTTATTTTTCCGACCTTGCCGACCATTTAGAGCGGGCCACCGATACGGTCGATAGCCAGCGGGACATGCTCGATCAAATCTTAATGACTTATAACTCTATTATTACTACGCGAACCAACGAGACAATGCGGGTTTTAACAATCATTTCGACCATTTTCATGCCCCTCACCTTTGTCACCGGGTTTTTCGGAATGAACGTACCATTTCCGGCCCAGAATCATTATATCTCTACCGGCATTATCACCGCAGGTTTAATCGCTATTTCTTACGGCATGGTTCGCTGGTTTAAGTATAAAAATTGGATGTGATAATGGTGGCCAATTAGACATTGGATAGTGGAAGTTTGAAATTGGAAAATAAAATGCAAATACTGGCTAAAGCCAGCCCTACCATAACGGAGAACGCCTTGATGTAAGAAAAAAGCTGCGTACTTTGAGCGTACGCAGCTTTTTTTCTTTTACATCTTCTCAAAAGCATCCTTGTCGGCGCCGCAGTCGGGGCAAACCCAGTCCGCCGGAAGGTTTTCAAAAGGCGTACCTGGAGCTATCCCCTGAGACTCATCCCCTACTTCCGGGTCATAGACATACCCGCAAATACTGCAAACATATTTGTCCATCCCAATACCTCCCATGATATTTTTAGGAAAAAAGTTTTCTTACTTCATTTACAAGCTTTACATCACCTATTAAAAGCGCCCCTACAAGTTTTTCATCCTTGTAGTAATACTTAAGGAAGTTATCTCCCCGGTCTTCCCTACGGGAAGTTACACCTTCACCCATAACCGTTCCTATACTGAAAACGGTTTTCCCAAAAACCTTTAAAACATTTTGAGGAGGAATAGGAGTATAAATTTTAGATGCTCCGGCAGCATTAGCCCCGGCAACTTTTCCCTGCTCCATTGCCACCGGCCAAATGCCCGGCATCTGCCCCTCAAACTCGGCTACATCACCGGCTGCATAAATGTTTTCCCGGGAAGTAGCCATATACTTGTCCACTATAATCCCCCGATTAATGCCTAAAGTTAGCATATTTGCTACTTCTAAGTAAGGCCGAACCCCCGTTGAAAATACCACAATATCGGTTGCTACTGAACTTCCATCCTTAAATACTACCTTTTCTACCTGTTCGATACCTTCAATCCGGTCTACGTCTCTTGCAAGATAAAGTTCTACCCCTGCTTCTTGAGCAGCTCTGGAAAGAATTTTGGAACCTTCTTCATCCACCTGGCGGGGTAATAAGCGGTCGTTATGTTCTACAACCCCTACCCAAACTCCCCTTTTGCCGAGATAATACGCCACTTCCAGTCCCAATACTCCCCCACCTATTACCACCGCTCTCCGGGCTTTTTCCGCACGGTCCCGAATGGCCTTTAAATCATCCAAATTCCTTAAGGTGTAAACACCGGGAAGATCCCCACCGGAAACCGGGGGTTTAAAAGCATAACTTCCTGTAGTCAGAATAAGCCGGTCAAAAGGTACTACCGTTCCGTCATGTAATGTAAGCTCCCTGGATTCAAGGCGTGCTCCGGTAACCTTTTTCCCCAGGATTACTTTGATCTTCCTTTCCTCATACCAGGAAGGAGGGTGAAGCAAAAGACTTTCTTCTTTCAGCTCGCCACTTAAATATTCCGAAAGCTTTAGGCGGTAATAGGGATAGTATTTTTCGGCGGAAATAAGGGTAATTTCCGCAGTATCGCTAACCTCCCGGGCAGCGGCAGCTGCTGAAACCCCCGCAATCCCCCCGCCAACAATCACAATTTTCATCTTATCAACCTCACTTTGTTGTGGTCAGTGGTAGGTCGTCGGTGGTCAGTATAATAATTTTTTCCTACCACCTACCACTAACCACCTATCACCTACTACTTACCACCTACCACCGTCCTTACCCCCATTTCTGCTTGGTCATGTGGGTAGCAAGCTCGGCTTTTATCATTTGCCGAAGCTCATAAGCGGCTTTCGTAGCCTTTTCAAAAATATCGACGCAACCAGGGTCTAACTTAATTTCCAGACCCCTTTGAGCAAGCTCAGCAACAATTGCCAAGTGTTTAGCAAGATTCATATGTATATCGTTGGTTTCCCGGGACTTTAAAACAAGTTGGGCTACATCCTCTTCCAGTTGATTGAATTTTTCCTTGGGCGCACCGCATTTCGGGCATTTATCCGGGGCATCAGCCCCATCCCAGATAAATCCGCACACCGAGCATTTAAATAACATTAGGATATGCCTCCTTTTTTAATTGTGGTAAGTGGTCTGTCGCAAGTGGTAGGTAAAGGTTTTACCGACGACCAACCACTTATGACTTACCACCATTAATAGTTTTCACTTAAAGGCATGTAGTAGCCTTTAGCGTGTTTACAAACCGGGCAGACTTCTGGTGGCTCCGTACCTTCTACGATAAAGCCACATTCACTGCATTGCCAGCGAATAGCCGTATCCCGTTTTAAAAGCTTCCCCTGAGTTACCATCTCCAAAAGCTTTTGGTAACGCTGGGCGTGAAACTTTTCGATAGTTACCAGCCTCTCAAATAACTCGGCCGCCTCAATCTCTCCTTCTTCCCGGGCAATTTTAGCAAATTCCGGATACATATCGGCATACTCGTAAGTTTCGCCTTCCATGGCCGCTTTTAAGTTTGCTGCAGTATCCCCTAAAGCCCCTAAAAGCTTAAAAAGCTGTTCGGCATGCTCTTTTTCGTTTTGGGCAGTCTCTTCAAAAAACCTTGCAACCTCCACTAAACCTTCTTTTTTGGCCACCGCTGCAAAAAAAGTATACTTATTGCGCGCCTGACTCTCGCCGGCAAAAGCCGCCAGCAAATTATCCCTGGTTTTGCCCATTTCAAAAACCTCCTCAAGGGAAAATTTTGTTATTTTCATTATATTAGTCTCACGTCTAAAAATCAATGCACTTAATAATAATTATTATTTAAATACTGCAATTTCAGCAAATTTTTCTACATTTTTTTCATCTGCATAAATTTTTTATCTGCAAATAAAACTATAAATAAAGCGGGAAGAAATCCCAATCGTTTCGTTGAGGAAGCCCCTTAGGCGAAACCGGGATTTCCGCCCGCTTTAAAATTTATCCCAGCGGCGGGCCCGGGCTTACCGGCAGTAAGATAACATCACCGGGCATTAGCTTTTGCGGGTCTTTCCCAGGATTTAATTTTATAATTTCTTCCACCGGCACGCCGATTTTCTTGGCTATTTTATAAAAAGTATCACCGGGTTTTATTACGTACTCCATCGTTTCCGGAGGCATTCCCGCCACCTCTCCTACTTCCGTTACAACATCCTGGGATACGGTTTCCGTAACTTTTGCTCTTACCCGGACCACCACTTCAGCTTGAAGGGTGCAATGCTCGATCACTTTTACGTTGGCGTATTCCACCTTCGGCCAGGTATAAAGATTTTGGCCGGGTTTGGCTCCGGGAATGCTCACCGTAAGTTTAAAGGGTACGTTTATATCAAGATGGCGGATTTCCTCCGAGCCTTCCGGCAAATACATTACCCCAAGCATTGCTTCGCCCTGAATTTCGCTCTCTCCATCGGTTAAGCGCGAAGTTTTCACCACGGCTTTTTCCTGATGGATATGGAGGATTTTTACCTCCCCATCAAGTTTCCATTCTTTTTGAGCTGTAGTCTGGGCGGTATTTTCACCCACCACCCTTTCGGCTATAAGCTTTTTAGTGGTGTATTCGGCACCGGTGAGTTTGGTAACTATTCTTAATTGTTTTTCCATTAAAGCTTGAGCCAGAAGTTTTAGTTTTGCTTCAATTCTAAACTCCCGATTGCCAAGTTTTCCTGCTTTTATCTCTAAAATTTCACCGTTTACCTCGCCTATCATCCCTTCTTCGGCCAATGGCACTTCGATAAATTCAAATACGGGAATGGTAAAACGAACCGTATATTCGGGATCCTCATGGTGATAAGTGACTTTGGCTTCAATTTCTCCTTCCACCACCACTTTTCCGGCTAAAGCTCTCGCCGATTTAGCCCGAAACTCCCCGGTAATATTTAAAACACCATCAATATCCGGCTTATCTTTGGGAATTTTAACCCGGCTTTGATAGGATTTTTCCTTTTCACCCGTCCCAATTACTGCATCTACTTTAATTAAAGTCTTTTCGGGAAGTAAATTATCCGGTACGTCGGTTATCACCTCCAATACGGTGGTTTTTACCGCCCGTACCTTATTTTTAAGAGTTACTTCGACCGACAACTTTTCCCCCTCATCGGTTATTTTTGCTTTAAAATTTATGACCTCCGAAGTTCCCTTTACCAGATCTCCTTTGCTTACTCCCGGTAAATCCAGTAAATCCTCAAAAGGTAGATTTTTTTCATAATGAAAAACTTCATCGTGCCGGTTTTGAGCGGAGTAGTATATATGAACGGTTACAACCCCGTTAATCCTTACTTTGCCATTTTCCACCATAGCCTTTTGAATTTTACTTTCAGCATAGGCTCTTATTATTTTCCCTATTGGCAGTAAGTAGTATGGCAGCTCTATCAAGCTCATTAACTTTAGCTCTTTTTCCGCTTCCCCCACCAAAATGTTGACCTTTAACTGCTCTTTTAAAATATCCATTTTTTTCACCTCCTTCTTTTCTTAATTTATAGTATGATTTTGCGGCTCATGACGTTTTTCCAGAATTTTATGGATTAATTTAATCATTTTTATCTTTTATAATTAAGACAAGGAGGGGTAACATGAAAAAATTTATCACTATTACCTTGCTTGCGCTTTTTCTTTTAGTAACCACCCTTGTTTCCGTTTCCGCTTATACCTTGAATATTGTAATCGTACCAAAAACCACTCCTGCGGTTACTCCCGTGCCTTCTGCCTCGGTTGCTGCCAATACTCAGGGAATAGTGCTGACCGCTGATGAAAAAAGATTCTTAGAGCTGACCAATCAGGCCCGAATAAAAAACGGGTTAAAGCCCTTAGCGGTCGATCCGCGCCTGGTGCAAACTGCCCGGCTCAAAGCCGAAGATATGGCCAAACTCGGTTACTTCGGCCACATCTCTCCCACTTACGGTAAACCTTCCACCATGATGATAGCTTATGGCATTAAAGATTACCGGTGGATTGGGGGGGAAAACTTAGCGCAAAACTCTACGGTAGACCGGGCTTTTAACGCTTTAATGAACAGCCCCACCCACCGGGCCAACATTTTAGACCCCCGCTACACTCATATCGGGGTAGCTTCGGTCCCCGGGGGCCGTTACGGCAAGCTCTGGGTCCAGCACTTTTGCGGCAAGTAGTAATTTCGGGACAGTCCCTAAAATTATACTTTAACGGTAATTTTGGGGACTGTCCCTTTTTTTATACTTTAAAACCCGCCGGAGAGGCGGGCTTTAAAGTTAGTCTTCATTTAATACGAAGAGAACTAAAATGAACAGGAAGAAAAACATCCATTCGTTATTTCTCCAGCTCATCTTTCTCCCTCCTTTTGGTTTCTACCTTATAATATTCAATTAACTCCTTCGGGGTTACTGTCCGGCTTATACTCCAGGATTTCCCGTAGATTGGATATGGTAAAGCTTATCGTTGATAAAGTTTTCTTTACCGTATCCAGCGTAAAGCTTATTGATCTTATGTGTCTTTCCATATCTTCCGATAGGGCAATTAAAACAACAATGATTAAGAGGATTTTTAAGTTTTTATTCGTTACAAAATTAAACGATGCCTGTTCCGGCAGAGCATTTACCGCCTCCTCCATAACTTCACCCCCATTATTAAAATATGAATAAAGAAAAGCCGGGGTTCTTTTCCTCTTCTTTTGCATAATATGGTATCAAAGGGTAAACAGGAGGTGGAAAAATTGGATTTAGACAAACTTTTAGCTCAGGGTAAAAAGGAACTTTTAGCTAAAAAAATTGAAACGGTAAGCCCCGGCGGCGGAATTAAAGTAGTTTTAAACGGGCTTATGGAAGTTATGGAAATAAAAATAAGTCCGTCCCTCTTTAAAGAGGAAAAAGTGGAGTATTTAGAAAAGCTATTAAAAGAAACCTTTAATTTAGCAGCTAAAAGAGCTCAAAAAATAATAGCCGAAGAGGTAGAAAAAAATCTTTCTAACTCCCCGTTAAGCAATCTTTTTAATCTCTTTGGCTAAGCTAAAAAACCCTCTCAATTCCATTCCTGGAATCTGAGAGGGTCACATTTTTCTAAAGGGTATGGTAAAGGGCTTGAAATTTTTCCAGGTGTACTATTTCGTCGTTTCTAATTTCATAAATTACCCGGTCCACTTTTTCTAAAGTGGAATAATTTATAATCTCTAAATAATCCCTGATTGCCGCTTCTTCCCCTTTAATTGCCTTTTGCACCGCCTCTTTAATATTGGTTACTTTTTCCGGCAAAACCCCGGTAATTACCGGGCTTTTACCCGTCAGATCCCGATATAAATCGGAAATTTTTACAATATGTTCCCGTTCATCGTGTCTTGCCTCAACAAAAGCTTCCCGCACCAAATAATCGTTAGTCGCTTTTAATACTTCCGTGTAAAAAAGCTCCGCCTCTTTCTCATCTTTTAAGGCCTTATCTAACATTTCCACAAGTTTATCCAAGTTCATATCTATCCCTTCTTCCATAATTTTTATAAATAAAGCCCTCCAAGGAGGGCTTTAAAATAGGATTAATCTTCTATTCCAAATAGTAAGAGGATTAAAAGAAAGAATAATAAGAAGTTCATTGGCCTATGATGATGTTCATGGTTGCCGTTGTAGCCCATACGGTGACCTCCTTTCACAGTAACTTTAACCTACTTTTATTCCTCCATACCAAAGAGCAGGAGGATGAGGATTAGGAAGAAGAAGAAATCCATTCTTTTCTTCATGAAGCCCATTACACTACCTCCTTTTCTGCAGTGGTACAAGTTTCATGTTCATCATCATGGTCATTTAGCCCAAAGATCAACAGGATGAGAATGAAAAACAAGAACCATTGGTTGCTTCCATTCATTGACATTAGCGTCCCTCCTTTTACTCTGTCTAATTTAACTTATGAATTTTAGGGCAATTAGGTTACTATGAGTTCTAAAATAATCTTTTAAAACATATGCTGTTAAAAGACACCGATAAGTTGAGGTGGTAAAATGGCAGAGGAAAAAGAAAGTAGAGGCTCTTTAATCGACACCTTGCTTTACCTTCTTGATCTTGAAAGTAAACGCGGAATTGATACTGATAAGGTTTTACTCACCATGCTTTTGCTGAATATTACCGCGGTAACAAATCTCGTTCTCCACCGGATCTCCCCGATAAGCTTTCAAGGAGCGGTTCCAGGCCCTATACCCCCCGGTGAGCTAACCAGCCTGCTTCCTCTTTTAACATCCCTGATGCAAAGCAAAGGTGGGAGTGGAGGTAATTTAAATCCCGCTCTAATGAGCCTTTTGACAAATTTTTTATCTCAAACTTCCGAACCCCCAAAAAAAGAACTCCCTCCGGAAAAGGAGGGGAAAAAGGAAGACCACCGAAAGTAGCAAATAAGCTGGTCTGGCGCATCTAACAGCAGTCTTCATCCAGTAAAACTAAGAAAAGCAAAAGGAGCAGGAAAGCGGCAGCACAGCGCCGGTGGTGGCGTTCGGTCATAAACCAGCACCTCCCTTTTCTTTCTTTGCTATAGAATATGAAAAAAATTTTTTAAAGGTTTCTTCACCGCACCCTTTTCAAAAAAACGTCATATTATACAATAGCACCGAACAAATAAAAGCTTTGGAAGGGAGGAAATTACATGCGCCAGGTTGAAGTAAACTGCTGTCCGGTGGTTATGGACGCGGTTACCGAGTCAGGAATTAAGTGCTTTCACAACACCCATATCCTGTGTAAAGACACCAACGGCAATTGCATTCCAATTGACGCATGTATTTTAAAAGCTATTGTTTATGATTTAAACATTATTTCCGTTCAACAGGTCAATGGCTGCATGAACATTAAAGGTACCTATAGGGTAAGGGTTCTTTACGAATTCGATAACCAGACCCAGGTAGGTACTGCCGACGAGCAATTTGATTTTGATGTAAACATACCATTAGCTAAAACCGACTGCATCGTTGCCAAATGTGACTGCTGTGAAGAAGAATGTGCAACCGCTACTAAACTCCATGTAATTTTTGCCACCGTGGAAATGGATACCACCGGTTCCTGTCAGGGACAATGCACGGGCTCCCCTGTAGTGCGCATCAGAGTAATTGTGGAAAAAGAATTTATGGCGTTTAAGCACTGCAAAGCCGTGGTATGCTTACCTCTCTGCCCGCCCGAGTTCTGCGCCCCCGGCGAAGGACCTCCGGCAGGAGAATGCCCCGATTATGTGGAAACTACCGAATGCCCATCCTGGTGTCAGGATAACCCCGATTCTCCGTATAATGAATGCACATCCTGTCCGCCACCGCAAGTTACCGGAACCCCATAAAAAATCCCCCCTCAATGCTGGGGGGATTTTTCTTTTAAAACACAATTTTAAATTTCTGAAAAAACCAGTCGTCAGCGTATTTTCTGGCTTTAAATAGTTCCTGCCTTCTTGTCCAGGGATAGGAAAATATTACTTCCCCGAGAGCTTCGGGAAAATCCGACCAGCGGCTATAAAGCTTTAAAATTTTTTTCACCCGTTCTTCGCTTAGATGGTTCAGGGCTAAAATAAAAAGATTTTTTAAAGCAGCTTTTCTGCTGGTAGGGTAAGGTTGACGCTCACGAAATAAATGATAAACAACAACCTCAGGCACTACCAAGAGGCGGTACCCCATAAGCCAGAGTCGCAGGGACAGCTCGGCATCTTCCCATCCCCACCTCTCCATCAATCCTTCAAAACCCCCGACCTCAAAAAACACCTTGCTTTTTATCACCATAAGTCCCCCGGGTACTACAGGAATTTCAGCAACTTTCCCGGGATTGGCAAGCCAGGTCAGGCGAAACTCCGGCGAAATAGTCTGCCCGTAACCAATTCGCTCGGGCTCGGCCAGGGAAGCAATCGCCGGGCATATACCTCCGACATCTTTTTCCGCCAAAAATGCTTCTAAATGGTCCAGCCAGAAAGTTTGATAGCTCATATGCGCATCGGAAAAGACTAAGTATTTGCCCGAAGCATATTTAGCCCCCAAGTTTTTGGCCCGGGCAAGACCAATACCTTCGGTTTTTATTAGTTTTATCTGGTTATATCTTGAATCTTTTTCAAGAAAAGCGGTGGAGTGATCGGTTGAACCATCATCTACTACAATTATTTCAAAGGGTTTTCCCACCCGGTTATGGGTTAAAGAAAAAATTGTATTCTTAAGATTTATACCTTCATTTTTCGAGGTTATTATGATCGAAAACATAAAAATACCCCCTTTTTTTAATTTATGAATCTTTGGGGGTAAAAGAACCTCCTAAATTTTAAAAATCAATCCCAAATCTTTTAAAATACCAGTCATCGTCCTTAACTCTTACTTTTAAATAATGTTCCCGTTGCTGCCAGAGCTTTTGCTCGGATGCTAAATCTTCGATTATTTTTGCTCCAAAGGGGAAACGGCTAACTTTGTTCAGTACCTTTACAATTCTTTGGGGTTTAAAATGCAAACAAGCAAGTCGTCCTAAATTAAACAAGACGTTTTCATTATAACCTTTATAAATTTGCCCGCTTCTGAATAAATGAAAAACTTTTGTCCTGGGGGTAACCAGTAAATTAAACCCCATAAGCCAGGCCCGCAGCGAAAATTCACAATCATCGTACCCCCAGATTTTTAAACCTTCATCATATCCTCCAAGAGCAATAAAATCATTTTTTTTAATTAACATAAATCCCCCCGGTAATACTGGAACATCTTCTACCGAGTTTGTCGTATAACTTCGCCAGCAGGGTAAAAGTTCGTTATTAAAGGTAAGCCCCATCCCAACCCGTTGGGGTTCTAATAAGGAAACTACTAAAGGGGATAAAATAGTTTTTTCTTGAAGGTCTTCCAGCATCTTTTCCAACCAGAAATCTTCAACCAAAATATGAGCATCGGAAAAAATTAGAACCTCTCCTCTTGCCTTGTTTGCCCCTGCATTTTTGGCCCTGGTTACACCCGAACGCGGTAATTTTATTAAGTCAATATTTTTGAAGTTTCCGGAGTTTAAAAAAACTGTACTCTGGTCTGTAGAACCATCATCGATAACTATAATTTCAAAAGGTATACCGGTCTTTGCCGCAAGAAAACTTTCAACAGTTTTTCGTAACCATTGCCCTTCATTATAGGAAATAATAATAATTGAGGTCAGCACCAATAGTTAGCCCTCCCATCACTCTTTTAAAGTTATCCCCAGTTTTTTTAAAAGCATTTTAACCTCCAAACTTTTGGGACCATTAATGGTTATTTCATTTCCATACTTTTTCATAAAATTTAAAAATTCATGCCAGAGCTTATGCTCCTCCATGGTTAAAATCGAAAGTGAACCATCGTTAAAACCCAAAACTTTACCTTCTGCCAATCCTCTTTCGTAACCAGCTTCAAAACCTTCGGCAAAACCTTCGGTATACCCGAGTTTTTTCCCTTCAAAAAATCCTTTTTCAAATTTATCGCTATTCATGTAAATTTACCTCCTAAATCATCGGAAAACCAAGCCTTAATTTTCCGCGAGTATCTACTCCACCAATGCCTTTGGCACCGGTAATAGTATTTGTAACTACCTCTCTTACGGTTAAAGGATCATAAATTGATGAATAAGCTATTTTTTCCGCAACAAAAACCGGATCATAAGCGTGAATTAAAACTCTTTCCGGGGAACTTGCAAAATTTGCACCTGCTTCTAAGAGGGCTTCAAAATACGATTGACAGGCACCGGCAAAAATAACAAGGTTATCTTTATCTCGATCTATTTTTTGTCTTAAAATTTTAACTGCTTCAATAAAGTAACGAGAATTCCGATAACTATTTAAATCATGGAAGTCGGCCTTATTTTTTACAAGGGCATCGTGACCGGTTAAAACTATAATGTCCGGTAAATGTTTGAAATAAAGTTCTTCAACAAGACGGGGCTGGTCTTTTTCCGCCACTACATAACCATACGCCGGGATATTTAATTCTTTATAAGTGTTTAAGCACATTTCCAGATATTCCGGGTCACCATCTAAATGGAGGACAGCTCCTGGCCTTTTAAAGTACTGTTCGCCCTGGTTTCCCCGCATGTAATATCTAAGATTTCTTTCTTTATGAATGCATTCTTTTTTTTCGCGCACCAGCGCTACAACCCGATTAAGATATCTTTGATAATCGGCGGTGTTAATTTTCACTAAATCAGATAAAGGAGCATCCGCCCATAAACGGACATCTATTCCTTTTAAATGGGCTATATCTACGTTATGTTTTTTATAAATCTCTATTACACGAAAGTAAACATCCATTCCATAAGACTTCCTTGCAACTATATCGCCTACTGAAATCATTAATTTAACCTCCTTTACTCTTTTTTATTAAAATATTCAATCTTAAAAATATTGGTGAAATTAATTACCCTTACACTTTTTTATGAGTTAATTAAAAAGAAATTTTAAAAACTTCGTCCTTGAAAATAAATCTTAAACTTAGAACCTCGATAAGCCACCCGGGCATATCGGGTAATCACGTTGGGAATTAAGATTAATATTTGCCCTGGTAATACCAGTTTTACTTCGCTATCCCTTACCCAGGAAATACCATCAGCGCCAACTTCCAAAACAACCTCTCCGGGAGTGTTTCCGATATTTTCAATGATAAAGCTATAATTTAAAGTTAAAACATCTATTGCAGGAAGAAAATTCCAATTTATTCCGGACTCAACAATAAATTTTTGGTCGATTTTATTATTTAAATTTTGAAAATAGTGTATCGTAAGCTTTGGCCAGTAATCGGAATAGCCTTCCTCCCGGCTTTTAAATCCAATTAAATTATTCTGGACCTCATTGGCCATCCGTAAAAGCACTCCAAAATTGGCACTATCCCCAATTAACCAATTTCTAACCAGGTTTGTAATGTTAAAATCGATAAAGGTGTTCACTTCGCCGGTAATAATAGCCTCGCCTTCCTCAGGTAGAGCAACGAAAGGTTGGTTGTACCAGTTAAGAAATTTTTCATCCCAGGAAGAAATCACCCGAAAGAGTTTTAAAGATTTGCTATTTACAGGAGACGAATTAAAAAAAAGATATAAAGACAAAGTTGCCGACCTGATATCATAACCTTCAAGACCGGTCAGGTCAAAGAGAATATATGAACGGTAGACTTTATTATAAGCCTTTCCCACAAGTAGCTCTTTTTGCCAAAAGGTAGAACCGTATAAATAAGGATAAACTACGTACGTATCACTTCCCGGTGGTTTTATAGTTTTGATCATTTTTCATTCCCCCTCTACTTTAATTTATTCAAATCGCCTTTTATTGGTTTAGTAACCAACCGTTGTTTTTTTTCATAAGATAAATCAGAATCCCCGGAATCTTAGTAAAAGGAGGTCTTTTTACATGCCCAACTTTAAAATTCTGCAGGATCAACCGGAAAAGCTAAAAAACCAGGCTTACGGCTTTGACGGTACCACCGTGCGGCCCCTTAAAACTGATAATACGGGACGGCCGGATATCAGACCAATAACCAATTCCACCGATAGTATCTTGGTTTACGGCAACGATGGTACCGCCAACCAGGTCTTAAAAACCAATAGTTCCGGTCACGTAGCCGTGTACACCGACGGTGCCACCGCTTTAAACATTACCGCGACTGACCTTGATATCAGAAATCTTTCCAACATCCAAGACAACATCCTTATTTACGGTTACGACGGCACCCAGAATCGGGCCATTAAAACCGATGTTAACGGAAACCTTTTGTCCGCTACGATCCGCTCTTTTACCGAGTACAGCGAAACCGCAACCACCACCGATACCTACACCGGCTCCACCGCCCAGGACGTATCAACCATGGCCACCTACACCATGTTTGTGAAAAATACCGGCGCCACCAATTCCGCTACCGTAAAGCTCCAGATTAGCCCCAACAACACCGACTGGTTAGACGACTCGGCTGAAGTAACCCTTACTCCTGGAAGTAGCACCGCTTTGTCCGCTTCTACTTTTCTTAGATACATCCGTGTTGCATATAAGTCCACCCTTCTCGGTCAATCCACCGATTTGAGCATCATCTTTCAGGGCCAATCCTAAAAAAAGCCCTCTTGCAAACGCTGCAAGAGGGCTTTTTTACGAAAGTAACTTATTATTTTGTATACTTATCCGCCACTGACGTTGCTCCATACGCTTCGGGCTTTATTTTCGGAGTAAAGCCGGAACCCAAGACCATCCCCACTACCTCTTTAATAAGCTCCCGGGTTTCGCCACTATTTCCCACATCGATATGGATTTCCACGGGCAGCTCCGCCCGGCCGTGTTCGGAAAAGTAATGGGCCACCTGACTTCCCACTTCCAGGCTTAAGGCCGTTTCAAAAAAAATTTTCTGCCTGAGGCTTACCACATGCCGCTCGCTTTTTTTCTTGTAGTAGTAGCGAGCCCCTTTACCGATCCGGTGAACGACAATGGCCGTTACAAACACCGTTTCGTTGTTTTTTGCCTGGGAATCGGAGCCAATGATTATTTTATACGATGAAGTAGGAAGGCCGGCAATATATTCTTCAATATCTTCCATCACCCGGGAAAAACTCATAATTCCTTTAGTCGGGCTTATAAAATAATCTTCTTTTTTTCGCGCCATGTATATCCCTTCTTAATTGTGGTCGGTGGTAGGTGGTAGGTCGTAAGTAAAGAGAAAATGCTTTTTACTGCTCATTTAACACTGACAAGTGAACACTGCTTTTATAGTGTCGACAGGAGTCGACCCTACTACAATGGTCGTCGGTGGTATGTGGTCGGTATAAATAATTTTTTCCTACCACCTACCACTTACCACCTACCACCTCTTGGCTTAGACGATAGAAACTTTCAGGGGGTATTTGTTCAGCCCGTAAGTCGGGTTTAATCCCTACTTTTAAAAGTACTTCTTCCACATAATTCCGCTTTAAATTTAAAGCCCCGGATAAAGATTTGGCAATGGTTTTCCGCCGGGTAGCAAACGCCGCTCGCACTATCTGGAAAAATTTTAGCCGTTCTTCGGAGGTAAGAGAATTTTCTTTTAAAGTAAATCTTACCACCGCCGACTCCACTTCCGGCGGAGGGAAAAAGACCGTCCGCGGTACTTTTAATACGATTCTCGGCTCCGAAAAGTACTGGCAGGCTACCGATAAACTTCCGTAGATTTTACTCCCCGGTTTTGCCGTTATCCTTTCCGCAACTTCCTTTTGCATCATTAAGGTCATGGAACTTACCTTGTAGCCTTCCTCAAACACCTTAAAAATTAAGGGACTGGTAGCGTAATAAGGTAAATTGGCCACAATTAAGTAAGGTTTCCCCTCAAAGCCAAATTCACCGCCGGTTTGTTCCGCCATCACCCGGTCAAAATTAATCTCCCGGGCATCGGCATTTACCACCACTACATTCCCCAGGTCTCCGGTAGTTTCCGCCAGTACCGGCAGAAGCTTTTTGTCTATTTCAATCGCCACTACGTACTTAGCTGCTTGGGCTAACAGCCGCGTGAGCACCCCGGCACCGGGACCGATTTCCAATACCGCATCGTCTTTAGTAATTTCTGCTTTCTCCACTATTTTAGCTAAAATCCCAAAATCCGTCAAAAAATGCTGTCCTAACCCGTGGGACAGGGTAAGGTTATGTCTTGCTAAAATTTCTTTTAAAGTAGTTGGCGACCAGAGATTCATGGCATACTCCTTTATACGTTTTTAATTTCCAATCTCTAATTTCCAACTTCAAACCTCTAAAATGGGCTATGATAATATATTATAAACAAAAAAAGGCAGTTTCCTGCCTTTATTCTAACACATATACGCGGGTATACCTTCGACCCCAGCTAATCGCTTCTCCGTAAGTATCAAAGAAGAGGTCAATCCTTGCTCCGCGAATAGCACTACCGGTATCCAAAGCAGTACCGTAACCGTAACCATCGATATAAAGCCTGGTCCCGTAGGGTATAACGTCCGGGTCTACCGCCACCACTCCCCGGTGGGGATAAACACCGGTAGCAGTCCGGTAACCGGTATGGGTATAAGCAGTGGCCACTACATCAATTACCCGGGAAAATCTTATAATCCTTCCGCCCCGGGAAACGGTATTTTTGGTTCCAACCAATATTACTTCATCCACCGGCTTTTTTACCACTTCCTGCTTAATAACTTCTCTTTTCACTACTTTACCATCATAGTAAGTAATTTTATAGTAGGTGCGGGCAAGACCCGTCTTCCCTTTGGTTAAAACTTTTGTCCGGCCTTTAAAAAGACTGTTTGAAGGCCTTTTAATTGTCCGGTAGGCAAGAACTACCTCCTCTGTTTTTTCTTCCACCTTAACCCGAATTATTTTTACTTCGGTATTTAACCCAACTAATTCCGCAGGAGAAGGCTCCACGATGTCCTGAGGATTTACGGTAATTCCGGCTTCTTTAATGGCATCGGCAATGGTTTTGGCAACCGTCAAGATTTCAATTTCCCGGCCATCTACTTTTATTTTTACCGGCTTCGCCCGGTTAATAACAATCTTTGTTCCTTCTTTTAACTTTGCGGTTAAGGGCATATTAATGGTATCCTTCAGCCCTAAGGTCCGCTTGGTTTCGGTTAAAAGTTCCTCTACAGTTGCTGCCTTTGTTTTTAAAACCACCGTTTTTCCGTCATCAACAATGGTAACTTCCTTAACAAGATAAAAATAATAACTAACACTTAAAGCCAAGATTAAAATTAGCCCCAACGCCAACCACAGAACTCCGGTTTTTTTGCGGTACCGGGGTAAAGCTAGGGCTTTAACATCGGGTATATACCAATCTTTCATCGATTCACCACCTTATGTTAGAAGAGGTTGGAAATTTAGCACCACTTTTAAATTATTCTTCTAACTGCCAATTAATTCCTGCTTTTGCAGGCAAAAAACCTTACTACATTATATGCCATTCTTTTCGGTTTTACAACCAACTATCTACTCCCGTACAGGAAAGTATAAAGAAGTATTACAATGTTAAAAAGAGTTTCTTCAGGATTTTTAAAAATACAATTTACATAGACGCCATTTTTCTCCAAAAACGCCGAAAAAAAATACTAAACCCCTAAACCGCCAACAGGGGTTTAGGGGTTAGTTTTAAAACTCTATTCCTTTTTGGGCAGGAATACCTTTTTGGTAGGGGTGTTTCACTTCCCGAATTTCCGATACTAAATCGGCAGCTTCAATTATCCGCTCCGAAGCATTCCTTCCCGTCAAAACAAGGTGCAGTTTTTCCGGTTTAATTTTTATTAAATCCAATACCTGTTCTTCATCTACAAGGCCGTAGCCAACGGAGTAAATAATTTCATCAAGGATAATCATATCCCAGTTTCCCGATAGAATCTCTTTTTTTGCTTCCTCCAAAGCTTCCTGGGCAGCTCTACGATGCTCGTCAAATTTTTCTTCGGATAAAAAGCCTTCGCCCATCTGGCGCATCACAAAGCGTTCCCCTAAAGCTTCGGCAGCTTTTAATTCTCCGTATTTCCAGCCACCTTTAATAAACTGTAAAACTAAAATCCGCATTCCCTGACCCCAGGCCCTTAGAGCCATCCCTAAAGCCGAGGTAGTCTTCCCCTTACCGTTTCCGGTAAAGACCAGAACAAGCCCCTTTTCCTTCCCCATGTACCATCCATCCCCCCCCAATTAGAAGTTAGAAGTCAGAAGTTGGAAGTTAGAATAAAAACATTATAAATTAAATAACTTTGTAGTGTTTTCGGTTAAAGCCTGGAAGGCTTCTTCTTTGGCTATGCCTTTAATCCGGGCAATTTCTTCGGCCACCAATGTTACCAGCCCCGGCTCGTTTCTCCTTCCCCGAAAGGGTTCCGGAGTAAGGTAAGGGCAATCGGTTTCCACCAGTAGATACTCTAAAGGTACTTTTTTAGCCACTTCTTTACCTTTGACGTTGTTTTTAAAGGTAAGCGGCCCCGCTAAGGAAATGTAAAAGTTAAGCTCTTTAATATACCTTAAAGCAAGCTCTGCCGAACCGGAAAAGCAATGTATCACCCCCGGAAGCCCAAGAGCGTGTTCCTTTAAGGTATCAAACACCTCCTGGTGGGCATCCCGGTCGTGAATTATTACTGGCTTTCCTTTTTCCCGGGCAAGTTTTAGCTGGCGGATAAAAGCTTCCCGCTGGACCTCGCGGGGAGATAAGTCCCGGTAAAAGTCAAGGCCTATTTCCCCTAAAGCCACTACCCGGGGGTGGTCTAAAAGCTGTTCTAAACGGCTAAAAACCTGATCATTTAGGGCTTTAGCATCATGGGGATGAATTCCAACGGCAGCATAAATTTCCGGATATTTTTCCGAAAGCCTAACCGCTTCTTCCGAAGTAGGAAGATCATAGCCTACGGTAATAATTTTTTCCACCCCGTTTTGCCGGGCACGCTTTATAACCTCTTCCACATCGTCTTTAAATTTCTGGTCGTTTAAGTGAGCATGGCTGTCAATGAGCATAAGCCTTCCTTCTCCTGTTTTTAATTTATTTTACCTTGCTCCCCGGGGGGATTTGGTCATCAACAAATAGTACCTGGAGATTGCCATTACCGGATGCTGCCAAAACCATCCCCTGGGATTCAATACCCCGAAGCTTTGCCGGTTTTAGGTTGGCAACAATCACCAACTGTTTGCCAATCAGCGCTTCCGGTTCATAATACTGGGCAATCCCTGCCACAATCGTTCTCTCTTCGTCTCCGAGAGTAACTTTAAGCTTTAAAAGCTTATCGGTCTTGGGTACCCGTTCGGCCTCAAGAACCCTGGCTACCCTTAAATCAATTTGGGAAAATTCGTCTATGGTAATGAGAGATTTTTCTTCCCCTTGTTCGGTCACGGTCTTTTCCTCCTTTTTGTCGGTAGCAGCCGTTCCTGCATTAATTGTGGTCAGTGGTTGGTCGTCGGTAGTCTTTAATAAAATTTCAGGATCGAGGCGGGGGAATAAAGGTTCGCCTTTTTTGATTTTTACTCCTGCCGGAAGTCGTCCCCAGTTGGAAAGCGACTCCCAGGTAAAGAGGGATTCGTCGTTAACTCCAAGCTGGGCGGAAACTTTAGCAGGGAAGTTGGGCATTACCGGTTTTAAAAGAACGGTAATAAACCGGTAACCTTCCAACACTACGTAAAGAACCGTTTTAAGCCGCTCAATTTTGCCTTCTTTGTTTAAACTCCAGGGGGCTACTTCGTCAATATACTTATTAAGCCGGGTTACCAGTCGCCAGATATTAGCAAGAGCTCCGGCAAGGTCAAATTTATCCATTAATTTTTCAGTTTCCGCCGGTAAAGCTAAAGCCAGTTCTATTACTTCCCGATCAATTTCCTCATATTCAGAAGGAAGGGGTATCTCTCCTCCAAGGAACTTTTCTAACATGGACAGCGTACGATTTAAAAGATTACCCAGGTCATTGGCCAAATCAACATTTATCCGGTTGATTAACGCTTCTTCGGAATACACCGCATCAAGCCCCAGAGGCATTTCCCGCACTAAAAAGTAACGGACCGCATCCACTCCGTATTTTTCAACTAATTTTACCGGGTCAACTACATTACCCTTGGATTTAGACATCTTGCCCCCTTCCAGAACAAACCAGCCGTGCCCTACTACTTTTTTGGGAAGCTCAATCCCTAAAGCAAGAAGAATTATTGGCCAAATAACGGTGTGGAAACGCACGATGTCTTTCCCAACTAAATGAACGTCCGCCGGCCAGTATTTTTGGAAAAGATGGTCATCATCGGTGCCGTAACCTAAAGCAGAAATGTAGTTGGTAAGGGCATCCACCCAAACATATACCACATGCTTTTTATCAAACGGCACAGGTATTCCCCAGTTAAAAGTGGTCCGGGAGACGCATAAGTCTTCTAACCCCTGCTTTATAAAATTTATCATTTCGTTACGCCGGGACTCGGGAACTATAAACTCCGGATTTTCTTCAATGTGCTTTAAAAGCCGGTCGGCATACTTGGACATCTTAAAAAAGTAGCTTTCTTCCCGGGTCCACTCTACCGGGCGCCCGCAGTCCGGACACTTGCCGTCAATCAGTTTGCCCTCGGTCCAAAAAGCTTCGCAGGGCGTGCAGTACCATCCTTCATAGGCCGACTTATAGATATCTCCCTGGTCGTAAAGCTTTTGAAAAATCGCCTGTACCACTTTTTTGTGCCGCTCTTCGGTGGTACGGATAAAGTCGTCATAGCTTATATCTAAAAGCTTCCATAAATGTTTAAAACTATCGACGATGGGGTCAACGTATTCTTTGGGAGAAAGTCCCTGGCTTTTAGCTTTTCTTTCAATTTTCTGGCCGTGTTCGTCGGATCCGGTTAAGAACCAGACATCATAACCGGTCATCCGTTTAAAGCGAGCCATCGTATCCGCTGCCACGGTAGTATACGCATGGCCGATATGTAAATTATCGCTGGGATAATAAATCGGTGTGGTTATATAAAAGCTTTTGCCCATTTAAAACACGCCTCCTGCCTTACCGGTACTTTTTGGTGATATCGTACCAAACTTAAAATTAACCGTCAACTGCTAAGAATTTTTTAAAAAAAATTGGACAAACCTTATTGACTATTAGAGTTAACTTTGGTAATATTTAGTTGAAAAAATTTTGTCGAAAATTGCAATAATAAAGGAGGAGAATTCATAATGAAATCTACCGGAATAGTCAGAAAAGTAGACGAGCTGGGCCGGGTAGTAATCCCCATTGAGCTGAGAAGAACTTTGGGCATCGAAGAAAAGGATGCTCTGGAAATTTACGTAGACAACGAAAAAATTATTCTCAAAAAGTATGAACCGGCTTGCATTTTCTGCGGTAACGCTGCAAACGTCCATCACTACAAAGGAAAGCTCATTTGCACCGATTGTTTAAAGGCTTTATCCGAAGAAGCAAAAGCTATTTAAAAAGCGGAAGTTAACGCTTCCGCTTTTACTTTTTCTTTCTGGTACCAGTTTAAAAACTTAGAAAAAATCTCTTTTTCCTCCTGACCGTAAACTTTTAGAAAAGCTTTTGCTTCCCCGCTTCGTTTTGTCTCCTCAAGAAAACGTAGTAGACCTTCCCGGCCTTTTTTTGCTTCCAAAAACTTAACAAAATAATAACTCTGGCGATAAGCTGCATACTGGTTCTCTTCACTATCAAGATTTTTTTCCAGTTCCTTAATACTATAAAAGACTTCCTCCTCATTCCCCCAAAATGCCGGTGCTTCACCAAAGGCTACTTCCGCCCACTGGGCAACTCCCTCGTGTAAATAGCGTGAAAGTTTGCCCCCGGTTTTAATGTCGATTAAAAGGTGGGATATCTCATGGGCTAAAGCCTGGCTTTCCCAATCGTTTGCAAGATAAATAACCCCTTCCCAATAGTACCCCTGGGAGGGCAGGGCAAACAAGCCATAAGAATTAAGATTAGAAGTTAATACAATTACCGCCCGGTTTTTAGCTTGATAGGAAAAATATTTTTTCTCTTTAGAAAAAAGGTTATTTACTCTGGGTAAAAAACCCCGGGGAAGAGGGTTTTTACTTAGTACCGTTACCTCTCTGTAGTTATAAACTTTATACCCGAGTAACTTAAAGCTAAAAACTGTAAAGCTCTGTTTTAACGAATGTTTTGTTGCAAAAGGCATCTGGCTTAAAAAGAGTAACACAAGTAACAATAACCCAATTATTCTTTTTCGGTCAAAAAATAAAGCCCGCATGGGGATCTCCTCCTCTATGGGGCCTTTTTACCTGATTATAAAATATTTTAAATTTTAATTATAGTTTAAAGTTCTGGTAATTTATTTTTTGTTAAGATTTTTTTCAAACTCTTCTATGATTTTTTTCGCATTTTGAGCATCTGCGGAAGTAGGATCCGATAACGCTATAGCCTTTTCCAGTTCAGCAATTCCCTCTTTGTATTTTTGTTTACCGTAACCCAGGAAAATACCATAATTAAAATGAGCTTTAACGTGATTTGGGTCAATTTTTAAGGCATCTTCCACCTGTTTTATCGCATCATCCACCTGGCCCAGGTAAAAAAGCGCAATAGCCCGGTCCACCATTACCGGAACGTTCGTGCTATTGAGCTCTAAAATTTTCCCAAAATAATACGCAGCTTTTAAGTAACCTTCGGGAGTACTTTTATCAAAGAGGGTGACGGCCAGTTGATACATTTTATTAACATCAGTAGGGTTTGCCAGGACTTCCGCCTCTAAAGCAATCGCCGGGTCTATTACCTGGTTATTTTGGTTTTGATTAATATTTGAGCTATTACCAATAGTCCAGGCAACGGAAGAGGCTATCAGACCCAAACCAAGAACCACCGCAACGGTCCATAAAATTATTTTTTGCTGCCGCTTTTTAGCTCTTAATTGCAAAATACTCATATTATCTCCCCTTGCTTTGGCTTTTTACTTATATAATTCTTTTTTCTTTTCGTTAATCCTGCAAGAAAAGTTAAAATCTTAACAAAGATATAAATTAAGCCGGCAGGAGCCGGCCATAATTGTGGTCAGTGGTTAGTGGTAAGTCGTCGGTAATTAAGAAATAAAAAACTATAACAGCCGGCTATTGCCGGCCCATCGTTCTTAAGGTAAATATTTTAACGGATTTACTGGATTACCATTTATTAGTATTTCAAAATGCAGGTGAGAACCAGTAGAACGGCCGGTGCTACCAATTAACCCAATTATGTCTCCCGCTTCTACTCTTTGGCCTTCGCGAACCAAAATTTTCGATAGGTGGCCGTACTTGGTTTTGTAAGGCCCGGCATGGTCCAAGACAATAAGCTTACCATAACCATCTTCCCAGCCGGCAAAAGTTACAACACCATCCCGCGCAGCCCTTACCGGATCCCCGGTAGAGCCATCAATATCAACGCCTTCATGTATCCTACCCCAGCGCTCGCCAAAGGGGGAGTTAATTCCCCCCCGGGCAGGCCAGATAAATCTATCCCCTTCATCCCGGGAAGCTATTAACCGCAATTTACGGGAAGCTTTTTTGGGGTTTTGAACATCGGCTTTGGATTTTCGAACGGAAGTCTTGGTTTTCAAGGTATTTTCTTTAGCTTTAGTTACCAAAGTAAGCTTTGGGTCTATACTGGCCAACAACGCAGTGGAAAAACTATTTACTTTGGCTATCTCTCTATTTTCTTCAAAACTTTGTCCCAGGATAAATAAGCTAATTGTTATGATAAGTGCTGGCAAAAGTAAGCCTTTTCTTAAAAACTTCATTTATAACCTCCACTTGCCAAGAATCTTTTAATATTTTACCAAAAATTTTCGACTATGTCCAAGCAAAAAATGTAAAAGGCAGGGAAAACCCTGCCCTAAACACTTGATAAAACAAATTGTTTATGAAGAGCGGTATAAATTGCTACTACCTCCAGCGGTTGAAAATCTTTCAAACAACTTACGGTTTTTGGAAGTTCGATCACCACAAAGCCTTTTAATAAAGTGACTGGCGGAAGAGTTTTTCCAGCAAGGAGATTATTTACAATATCGCTACAATCGATTTCCAGTGCAGCGTTGGGAAGTAATGTTTCTGTTATTTTATCCCCAATTATTGGATAATTGTGTGCTCCTTCCGGTAGTGCGATTACCGCCTTTTTAGTAAAGGTTAGTGGGTGATCGGTTAGGTTTATTACATTGATCGCCGTGGCATAATTTGCAGGCTTTAAAGGTGGCTCTTCACCCGGTGGCAATGTTGCCTCTGGAGGTTCTGAAGGGTTTGGAATAAAGCCGCAAATAAATTTTACCGGGTAAACCAAAATTCTCCGGCCACCTAATAGCTGTTCTCGGGGCTTAATATATTCCACGTCCAGGGAAAGTCCTGCACCAACTGAAATTGGGAGAGGATTTGTAATAACCAACTTTACTACCTCCTTTTTAAGAGAATTTAGTCTCACCTACTATTAAGTTATGAAACCAACTCCAAAAAGGTTAAAGCCCCATTTCTGGGGCTTTAAATAAGACCTTCTTTTTTTAAGGTAAGATATAAAGCTATTTCTACCCTTTTTCGCATCATTTCACAGGAAGTTTTATAGGGCTTTAAAAGACTTCCGGTCATGTTTAAGTTGTTGGCATGACAGCCACCGCTGCAGTAATACCGGGCCCAGCAGGTAGCACATTCAGTTTTATTATAGATATGGGCATTTTTAAAGGTTTCTGGAATATCCTTACGAACTATACCTTCTTCTACATTTCCCATGCGATACTCGTCTTTACCCACGAATTGATGGCAGGGATAAATATCCCCTTCCGGCGATACGGCTATATACTCAAAACCAGCACCGCAGCCGGAAAGCCTTTTGTGAAGACACGGCCCTTCATAGGGATTTAAATTAAAGTGGAAAAACTCTACGTTTTTTCCTTCCTGCCAGAGCTTATAAAGATATTCTCCAAGTTCATCGTATTGCGCTTTTAAAACAGGTAAAAGTTCTTCTCTTAAGGCAAGGGGGGAAGAATCCGGTAATACCACCGGTTCTAATGAAATGGACTTAAATCCTTCCTGGGCTAAAGCCTTAAAATCTTCTGCAAAATCAGGGTTTTGGGCGGTAAAGGTACCCCGAATATAATAAGGACGGTCCCCCCACTTTTCCAAGAAATTTTTAATGTTGGTCAGAACCGTTTGGTACGAAGCTTTTCCCCCGGGCAAAGGACGCATCCGGTCATGAACTTCTTCCCGGCCATCTAAGCTTAAAACAATCCCCATGTCGTGCTCCGCTAAAAACTCCCGGACTTCATCGGTAAGGAGGAGAGCATTGGTGGTAAGGGTAAAGCTAATATTTTTACCAAAAGCTTTAGCTTTAGCTTTGCCGTATAAAACGGTAGCTTTGACCACTTCCCAGTTTAAAAGCGGCTCGCCCCCAAAAAAGTCCACCTCAAGGTTTTTCCGGTACCCACTGTTTTCAATTAAAAAATCAATGGCTTTTTGAGCAATCGTCAGGGGCATAAGCCCCCGTTCATGCCCGTAACTCCCGGTACCAGCAAAACAGTAGCGACAGCGCATGTTGCAGTCATGGGCAATGTTTAAACACATCGCTTTTATTTCTGTTTTTGGAGGCTTATAATTTTCTTTAAACTTATCCTCGGAAAAAAGCTGGCCTTCGGCAATCAAGGTTTTTATTTCCTCCAATGCTTCCATCACTTCGGCAGGGGAATAACGTCCTTCTAATTTTGGTAAAACCTTTTCTAAGGTAAGATCTTCTAATGGAGCTTTCCCCTGGTAGCCGTCATATTCTTTTAATATTTCGTAAGTAATTTCATCTAAAACATGGATTCCCCCGGAAAATTCGTCTACAGCAATATTTACTCCTTTATAGCGGTAAATGTGCATCATAGACCCTTCCTTCTTTATTTAAATAAAAAAATTAACCTAACCCAAAGGATTAGGTTAATCTTAGGTTAGTTCTTGCATACCTGATTTCCCACCGTGCAGGAAGTTTTGCAAGCCGACTGGCAGGATGCCTGGCAGTTGCCGCAACCTTTACCTTCAAAATGACCAAGGCTCCCTTTTAAAGATTTAATATGCTTCATTTAAAAACCCCCTTTGCCAAACTTTCCTTGATTATTATAGCTTAAATACTTTTGTAGCGTCAAATTTTTATTTTTCTACAATATTTCTATTTTAAACCAGTACTATTTTATGATAAGATTTTATTGAAGATAATTTTAAAGTCAATACTCAGATACATTTGCTGAAAGAATAATAGAACTCAGACAAATCAAAGGACTAACCACAAAAAAACTTGCTTCTGGCTATTGGAAGAAGAAAATAACTACAGGTAGGTGATGATTACATGGATATTACCAAAACCGAAGCCCGCTTAGACCAAATTACGGACATGCTAACTGAATTAATCCGCATAGTCGGCAATACCAACGCTGCAGTAGAAGGGCTTAGAAAAGATGTAGAAGGGCTTAGAAAAGATGTAGAAGGGCTTAGAAAAGATGTAGATGAACTTAAAAGCGATATGAAGGAAGTTAAACAAACGCTTAAAGAACACACAGAAAAGTTAGATTATGTCCTGTTTAAACTTGCCCATCACGATGCCGATATATTCAATCTCAAGCGTATTAAACCATAAAGCGATATTTACTCGTAGGTTACCCTTGAGGTTAAAAAAACTGCTACCACCAAAATAGATAAGGCATTAAAAAATGACACCAAAATGGCACCAAAAAAGGGTTCCGGAACCAACTAAAAGCTCCGGAACCCTTTCCTTCTTCTGGAGCGGGAAACGGGATTCGAACCCGCGACCCTCGGCTTGGGAAGCCGATGCTCTACCCCTGAGCTACTCCCGCTTATTTTCAAGGCTCCCAGCCCCCCACTTTGCCAGTGGTATCGGATTGGCCACACCTCACTATGTAATTTGATTCTCCACAACGTTGTAAATTCCTTCATATATGCGTAAAAAATTTTTTGCTACTCCATCAAATGATCTATAGCAATAATACCCTTCAATTCTCATCCATTTGTCCAACATGCATTTTAAACCCTTTTTTGTAAAACTTTTTAAAATTTTTATGTCTCCAACGTATAACAAATCAAATTTTTGCATTACCTAATATGTCAAAATATAGCTAAAGCCGAGTGTATAACTTAAATCTTTTACAGGCAAAAGTGTTTCCTTTTGGTCAGCCTCAAAATATGATGGGTAAGAAAGTAAGATGGTATTTAAACAAACTTTGGATCGTTTTCGTTGTTGAAAATAAAAAAGGGGACTGTCCTAATTCAAACAATCCCCTAAACACGTATTTAAAAAACCTGGTCACGTTTTTACTTCGTCTTTAAAAATTGCATTATTAAGCAAAAATCCTATTTTCAACCCATCTTTAAACCCCTGTTCGTATAAAAAACGAAAAACCAAAGCCTCCCTTTGCCCGACTAAGTCTTCATATTTTTCAAGCCACGACTTGTTATTATCAAGGAAACTTGAAAATATTTTTTCACATGCTATTTTCACGGAACATGTTAGTTGCTTATATTCCGAAGAAGTTGCAGCAATATGGTTTACAATTTCGTCTACTCTGTCATTTTTATAGTTTTCCAAAGCACTGTAAATGTCCCTCAAAAGATATTCCCTCCTTCATCCTCTTGTAAAAATCAATTATTGTATGTAACCTTAATTAAATCCTTTTCCCTTAATCCCTACAAAAAATATGTACGCCGCTACCATAAAATTGTAGCGGCTAATAAATACACCTGCTTTGTCAAGAAAAAGAAGGAGGCAGAAAAAGAAGGGAGAGAATGGGAATATCTATAAAACAGCACTTTTAGTGCTGTGGGAACCCCAGCAGGAATCTCAAGAGTTCTTGGTCAAAATGATGAAGGAGTTTTTTAACCCAATTTCTTCTTGAAAAACTTTTACTTGTAACATCGCCATCATAAACAATGATCCTTTAAAAAGTCAAGAAATTTTTCTTTATATCTTTTCAAACCAAATTTTTTTAAATACAGGTATATGAATTTCGGCAATGCAAAAAATAGAGTTATGAAAAAATCCAGTAACTTTCCACATTTGCAATTTAAAAAATGGTGGGATTTATCTAAACAAACTTAATTACACTTTTCACAAAAATGACTTTTTGTCAAAAGCGACCGAGCCCCTTTCCTTCTTTGAGAAATAATATTTATCAAAAGTTATATTTTTCGTTATAATTTCTTTTAACAAAATTCGATGCATCATCTATTATAAAACAAAAATAATTGCGAGCTTAGAAGAATTTATCTAAAAAAAATAGAGAGGATAAAGTTTCTCAGCCTATATTAACTTTTTTATTTCTTCAATAGAGAGCTTTGTTATCTTAGAAATCTTATCAATGCTTATAATACCTTCTTTCAGCATTTCCTTTGCTATTGCAATTTTTTCTTGCTTTGCTCCTTTTTCGATTATTATTTTGTATGTTTCGGATTCTTCAAGAAACATTTTCATCACCTCAATGTAATTTTAACAAAAAAAGAAACTACTAAACAGCCTCACGATAAACAAGGCTTCTCGCTTCCGTCTCTGTGATGTAAAAATCTTCCATAATCTCATGCACAAGTTTTTCTTTGTCTATTTTGCTTTTGTCTGCTTGTATGCTTTCTTTTTTCTTTTCTGCTTCCATTTCTTTCTCTTTTTTTATTTTTCCCGTAACACGAGACAAAAAATATGCGTTTACTTCATCTCGGAAACTCTTTTCTTGTGTTTTTTGCGTTTCTAGTGTGTCTGAGGCAAGTCCAAACTTTTTGCGGTATGTCTCTATGTCCACCGCCTCATCAATCGCATGTTGTATTTTTCTTCTTACAATCTGGTAAAAAGCCGAATCCCGTGGAGCAACCATCTCGCCGAAATCCTTATACCTGTCCTTTTTGTTCTTCTTTGGATATACTAAAATTTTCACTCTTGAAAAACCAAACTTTTTCATCTTTTCATAAGTTGCAATATTTGCTTTTATTCCATCATCCGTATTATCGTATGCTAAAATCATCTCTATATCCTTCCCAAAAACTTCCATTAAGAGTTCCATCTGCCGTTCAGATATAGAATTTCCGAGTGTCGCTACAACCGCAACGTCATCGAGACGGTAGCAGTAAACTCGTGCAGCATCCTTCGGGCCCTCGACGATCACGACTTTTTTATATTCATTCGGATTTTTTACATACTTGTAAAGGAGATAGAGATTTTCATCGCGTTTAAAACCAACAGTATTAATAATTCTCGATGTCAGCTTTTTCTTCTTATTGTTTTTTTGTTCCTCTGTAATTTCCGAGTTTTCCCAATACTGTTTTTTCCAAAAATTATCGCCCAAAACCTTATGTTCTCGTTCTTGTTCATCGTCAAAAATGCTCCGTCCCTGCAAGCCAACCACTTTCTCATTTATGTCTCTGATGGCGTAAATGACACGATAACGGAAGTCGTTCGATTCGTTGCAATCAGCCGATTCACTCCCGTCTCTGTAATAAATATCACACTCTTCCATCTCTTGTGCATTAAATCCTAACTTCTCCATATACATACATTTTCCCTTGGCTTCACTTAAGATTTTCTCAACATTCTTCTCGTTTACAAAACCCCTCAGTACTGTCTTACCCATTATTTTTTGAGTTTCTAAATCTCTTTCTTGCGAATTCTCCTCTAATATTTCCCACACAGTTTCGATATTGTCAACAAAAAGATCGGCACATTCTTTCAAAAGCCCCCAAATATCCCCCGTAAAACCACAGCGAAAACAGTTTCCATGCGGCAGGGCATCTTCATTCATAAAAATTGCAAAATTTTCGTGTTCACAAATTGGGCAAATATCAAGCTTTACAACATAATCACTAACATCTATAATTTCATACCGTTGCTTTTCTGTTTCTACTCACATAAAATAACCGTCCAATGCTCAGATTTCGTGGCCAAATAGAAAAGGAATTTGTTTAGATAATGGCGAATAATTGGAGAAAAAATCTAAAGAAGGAGAAAAAGGAAAAGTCTTCGAGTAAGGTTTACGGAGCTGACACTCCCCTTACCGAAGACTTTCCTCCATACCGTACTTTGATTGTAACTTATCTTGGAGCTTCAGTAAAGGAGTATTTAGAAAATTACTTAAATTTTTTGGAAGAAAACCAATGGTATTGCCCGGTTTGTAGTGCAAAGATGTCTTTTCACGGATGGTATCGACGAAAAATAATAACCTTAGATGGAACTACTACTAGAATTCCAATAGCCCGCTATCGCTGTTCTAACTGCCGGAAAACCCATGCCATTTTACCGGATTTTGTTGCGCCTTACCGCCATTATTCCCAGGTTTTGATTGCAGCTGTAGTTGAAGAAGTAGTTTCCAAGCAGGTACCGCCAGAACGGGTCGAGGGCAATCAGGATATTCCCACTACTCGGCGATGGATACGCCGATTTCTAAAGCGATGTCATGAGGTTATAGGCGTTTTAGAAAGTATAGCTTTTAGATACACCGGGCAAATAAAATCGCTTCTAACGGAAGCACGGTCGTCGCCCTGGGAGCAAATGCTTGCGGCTTTAGAACTACTGCCGGCGGTAAAAGCTACTTCGGTGTTTGGTGCGGTAAATCTCTGGCTGACCATGGACGTGGTCGGCCTCTGGCTTTAACTAATTTCACATAGTTTGGTCTCCTGGCCATTCTTGGGATTGTGGTATGGTGAATTTAACACCATATTTAAACAAGGAGATGGTCAGGTTGCCAAAGGAATTATCTTATCAGCAAGAAATTGCTCTTAAACGTTTTGCTCTGATAGCACCTTTGCTGGAGCCGGATTTAGAAGCGGCGGAAAAGCGCCAACGCCGGAAAGAAATCTTAGCCAGGAGTGAAATTTCCTCCCGTACCCTGCGCCGCTACTTACAACTTTACCGCCAGCAGGGTTTATCCGGTCTTATGCCAAAAATCCGGTCTGATAATGGAAGCAGTCGTACTATAAGCCATGAAATAATCGAAGAGGCGGTAAAACTTAAGGAAGAACTTCCGGAACGGAGTGTAAGCCAAATCATAGCGATTTTAGAAGGAGAAAAGAAAGTTCCTGCAGGAATGTTAGCCCGGTCTACCCTTGGAAGGCATCTTTCTCGTTTAGGCCTAACCCAAAAGGAAGCTAACCAAAAGATATCAGGGCACAGGCGTTTTGCAAAAGAACAGCGTAATCGCCTCTGGCAAGCAGATATCAAATATGGGCCGTATCTACCGCATCCAAAGAATCCCAAACGCAAAGTGCGAACTTATTTAGTGGCATTTATCGATGATGCTACTCGTCTTCTTTGTCATGGAGAGTTTTATCTTGACCAGAAGAGGCCAGTTTTAGAAGATTGTTTTCGTAAAGCCATCTTGAAACGAGGAATCCCGGATGCGGTATATGTAGATAATGGCAAGATTTTTGTTTCCCGCTGGTTTCGTTTGGGATGTGCCAGGCTGGGGATAAGGCCAATTAATACTAAGCCATATTCACCTGAATCTAAGGGGAAAATTGAAAGGTTTAACCGCACCGTTGAGTCTTTTATAGCCGAAATAGAACTGCAACAACCTGAGACCCTGGCAGAACTTAACCAGGCTTTTGCTGTTTGGGTTGAAGAAGGTTATAACCACCACCCGCACAGCTCTTTAGAAAACGAAACTCCGGCTAACCGTTTCCAGAAGGATACCCGGCGTTTACGGTTTGCCAGCCTGGAAGAATGTCGGGAAGCTTTCCTCTGGGAAGCAAGTCGTCGGGTAGATAAAACAGGATGTATCAAACTTGAAGGACGGTTTTATGAAATTGGTTTGGAATGGATACGAAAAACCGTTGATCTCCGTTACGACCCTTTTGACTTAGAAAGTATCGAGTTCTGGTATAACGGCCAAAAGCAGGGACTGGCCAAGCCTTTGGTTATCCAGGAATACAACAACCTTGCTGCAAAAAATAAAAAAGAGCAAGAAAATAAAACACCAAAAACTTCCCGCCTCTTAACAGTACTTGAAGAAAGAAGTATTGAACGCCGCCGGCGAAAATTAGGGGCCATACCCTTCCGCCAGCTGGAAGGGGGTAAGTAAAAATGTTTGAACACTTTTTTGGTTTTCACCGCACCCCCTTCGGGAGGGATCTGCCGGTAAACTCTTTGTTTACCACTCCTGCCCATGAAGAGCTGGTATCCAGGCTTAAATATGCAGCGGAAAAACGCCTCTTTGCCCTAATTACCGGCGAAGTAGGAGCAGGTAAGTCCACAGCATTACGGCAACTATTATCGCTATTAAACCCCAATAAGTACCGGGTTATTTATATTAGCGATTCTGGTCTAACTCCCAGGCATTTTTACTGGGAAGCCCTGCGGCAGCTTGACTGTGAGCCACGCTTTAACCGGGGACAGGCTAAACGTCAGCTGCATCAGGTTATCCTTGACTTAGCAGAAAATCAACAGAAAATACCGGTAGTTATTGTGGATGAAGCTCATCTCCTTGACCGGGAAATGCTTGAAGAAATACGCTTTCTTTTGAATTTTCGCATGGATTCGTATAATCCAATGAGTCTAATTCTGGTAGGTCAGCCAGAACTGCGCCGTATCTTACAACTTCAGGTTTATGAAGCTATTGCTCAGAGGATTAACCTTCGCTACCACCTTCCGCCCATGGAACGGGAGGAAGCAAAAGGCTATGTGGCCCACCATCTCAGGACAGCCGGGGCAAGTTCAGCAATTTTTACCGATGATGCCTTGGATATGGTCTATGAGTATGCTGGGGGTATTGCCCGGAAAATCAATAACCTGTGCATTGCTTGTCTAATGGCAGCTGCAGCCGAACAGAAACGGCTTATTGATGACCGTATGGTCAAGGTAGTAATTGAAAATGAATTTTCTGTATAAAATTATGTCAATGGCCAGGCAGTATAAAAAACTGCCTGGCCAAATAAAGTGAGCAATATTTGCGGCCACTTAATTTGAGCTAAATGTGGTCAATTAGTGTGAGCGGTAACACTTTTCAAAAATCTTTGCAATTCTTTCAGTGTTCCATTTTGCGTCTAAAATTTCTTTTTTTATTTTTGCAAGTAGAAATTTTTTTGAAAACAACAGAGCAAAATTCACAATATCATCCATTTCTATGTCATTTGATAAAAAGTTTTTTAGTTGCTTATACGTTTCGTAATCAGCTTTGTAAAAAATCGGATTCCATAAATAACCATCTTTTTGATTTACTGACTGTTTATAATTAAAGTGTCGTAATTGCTTCCAGTCTGCGTTTCGTAAAGCGTTTTGAATAGCTTCTTCGATAATGTCTTGAAAAGTCTTTTTTGTTTCAACTATTTCATTATAGCGTGATAAAATCTCGTTGTATTCTTTGTATAAATTTTGTATAATTTTCATTGAGCACATCACTCTCCTTTGATTAGGTTTCTTATTCTCCTTTTTTTGAGTGGTATGTACAAGGGAATAACTGGGAAACATGAAACGCAACAAAAAAATTTTCTGTAACGGGAAGAATTCCCGCTTTTTTTGTTTAGGTATGTCAGCCCGCCGTTAAGCGGGCAGTTTTTATTCTCGTAAACTTTCAAAAGTTTCTACAAGCTCCGTAATGTCGTGCAAAGACTTTACGTCAAGTATAAACGGCATTTTTTCTACGCAAATATTGTAAGAAATATCTTCATATAAAATCAAATTTTACTCCGACTTTTTAAAAAAATAAGTATACAAAATATTTCTCACCAGACGTGAGACAGACATCAAATGTTTCTGAGCAAGGTCTTGCAGTTTCTCCAACTCTTCATCCGTCACTTTTGCAACTATTTTGTGCCCTTTTGCCGTGGTAAAAGTGTAATCATTTCTGATTTCCGTGCTGTAGTCAAATTGTTCAAACAGTATCCAAAGCATAACTTTTGTTATCGTCATACCAGTTTCCTCCGAGAGTTCGCGCAATCTCTGAAAAGTCCGCTCCGAAACTACCGTCCAAAACTGCTTTTGTTTTCTCATACAGACCACCTCGCTTTTAATTCTCTACAAACATAATAGAAAAATATTCATGTTTGAGTCAAGTTTTTATTTAATATTTTTTTGCAAATATTGTCAAGTTGCAAAAAATATGATATGATGTAGCTAAGAATGATGAGTAAGACTCTGAAAGGAGCTGGTAAGAATGGTAGTTTTCGAAAAATTCGTATCCTCGAAGAGAGGGACGTTCTGGATATACGTAGTTAGGCACAGTTTTTGGAAAGCAGAAGTAGTGCTGCAGGTTCCGCACTGGTACGGTAAGAAAACAGTTTGGCGCAAAATCTTTTTCTTCCCATTTGCAGCACCACTTATTACAATTTCTGCACGGCTTGCTGAGGCATTCACGGTATAAAAACGAAAGCCCCGAAAAAATCGGGGCTTCTTTGCTTTTTACATAGCACTTTTGAGTCCTCTACTACGTTTCTCTTGAATTTTTCGCTTTAAGACTCTTAGTCTATGCCTTTTAAAAACGTGCTTTATTACCTCAACCATGCAACCTTGTCCGTGAAGATTTTAAGGTTTTACAAACTCTTCCGCTGTTTTTGCCAATTCTTCGTTTCTGCCTTCATGTATCAAAACCATACTCCCAGCAGTGCTGTTGCAGATCGAGACGAAATAGTCCGCTCCACAGTCTTTACCGTCTTGTACCTGTCTGAGAAAGATTTAGTCTTTGGAATCTTCCTTTGACATTAAGTTTTTCACACCACTTTCAACATCATCAAAATGGTTTGTTATATTTTCGGCCAGCATCAGCATCTCCTCGCTCTATCTTTGCCATACATTAATGCGAGAAATAAAGCAATATCAAATAGCTAATTTAACGCTAAGCTTAGCTCCAAAATTGCATTAGTTCAAAAACTGCAAAGCAAAATATTCAAAAACGGGGGAATTCCCTGGGAAGTTTTTTCTGCTATAGCTTATTATACTTTTGTTACGCCTTTGAAAATTATGTTTTTTGAAAATTTGGCTTTTGTTCAAATCCCCTGAGATTCCCCCGTTGTAGAAAATTTTTTTTACGTCATCCTTGTGTTGTAAGCTCAAGTTGAAAAGCTCAAGCAAATGGATTAAACTAATCTCCTAAGTTTGTTTATAAAGTTTTATAAGCAAACTTAGGAGATTGGCTACTCTACTCCTTTATGGCTCAAGCTAATGGCTTAGGCTAAATGCTAAAGCTAAAATCTTAAGCTTTTGGCT
The DNA here is from genome assembly GCF_000012865.1 of Carboxydothermus hydrogenoformans Z-2901. Lineage (GTDB taxonomy): Bacteria > Bacillota > Z-2901 > Carboxydothermales > Carboxydothermaceae > Carboxydothermus > Carboxydothermus hydrogenoformans. The sequence goes on from NC_007503.1 coordinate 2,344,781, forward strand.
TAAGCTAAAAGTAATGTTGAAGCTCGCTTTTGTTTTTTTCTTCTCATGATCAGTTTCTTATCTCATTTTTCTAGTAAAAAAAAGAAAGGGGATCTATTCCCCTTTTAAACGATCAATTTCTGTTTCTGCCGTTTCAGGTCAAGTTCATTAAAAACCTTGACATGTAGGCTTTATAAAATGCTTTTTCATTTTTGCTTTCTTTCATTCTCTTTCATAAGTTGGCAAATAAAACTTCAGCGTAAAGTTGACAATATCGGAAGCATCTGCTTTCCTATCCGAAAACCACTCGAGATTAAAGTGAATATCTGGTATATTTATTTTAACGACATCATCATCTTTTATAATTGATACCACTTTTCTTTATATCTTTAAACCTGCCTTTTTTGAAGGTGATGATATTTCTCTTCAATATTCATTTTTTTCATTAAATTTTTTACATATCCAATTTTCAAGTGGTTCGCAAGCGTATCCTGGTCTGTATATCCCAGCGCCTCACGAACCTCTTTTTTTGTAATAATGCTTTTTTGAGAAAACTGCGTTTTTAGAAACTCACCCAGCTGTAGAACTTTTTTGTTGCGTTTGCTGCCGTGTGTTAAGTAATGCTTATAGAATTCCTCAGGATACCATGTTTCAATCTTGGCATTGGGGAAATATGTTGTTAGAAGTTCAAGCAGTACAGGTTCTCCAATAAAGCTGTAAATCTGAACCTGTTCATTTGTTGACTTCCTCAGCGCGGTCCTGCAAAAGTTCTGGATCATCTCTGTGAAAAGGTCACTTTCGATGACCCGTTTCACTTTTTCAGCAAGTACTACTGCTTTATCATCCGCACTGCTTAAATCGTCGAAATCCTGTTTGTTGCTAACTGATACGGCCTTGGCAAGATAGTATTCATCACCTTTATGGTTAATGCCAATATTTAGCATGACCGTACAGTTAGCATAAATATTTTTGCCTTTAATATTGTTAAAGTGGTCAATGTAAACACGGTTGTTTTTGTAAAACATGGTATCCATCAGTTCTTTTTTGATGGTATTAACGAGTTTTTGATAGGTTAAAATAAACACTTCTTTATCCTTAATTCCCTCCAAATCCTGAAACAGCTTCTTGAAATCAAACCTCGCACTGCTTTTTTTGCTGAAAATGTTTGTACGGCTCAAATTTACAGGGCAGTTGTAAATGGTAAGATTATCGTAGTTTCGAATCTGAGGCAAATCCAATATTGCAAACTGCCCTTCTTTGTACTCGGCGTCATATTTTGCCGTGGCATCAAAGATAATCGTCTTTAATCCGTCCAATTTGGCAAATTCAATGTAATCCGTAGTAATAGCTTGGGCTTCCAAGCCGATTTTTGTTTCTTCGGCGCGCAGAATACCGCCTTTTCTGATAAGACTTGCAATGCACTCGAGTATTTCGACATCGTTTTCTGTATATGCTTCTTCAAAAAAACTCTTGAACTTATCAGACAGCTTAAAACATGGTTCTAAGGCTGACAAAAACGGGCTTGTAAAATCAAGGTCATTTAATACAGTATTGAGCTTTTTCAAGTGGCTCATAAGGTGCTGAGCTTCTTCATACAGTTCTGATCCTGGCTGTATATAGCGTATAACTTCGTATGCCTTCCTTATGTCCTTTCTATTTACAGGCTTATTAATTGCCAGCGGTGGTTTTTCGTCAATGATAAGGATGTTTCGCTTGTGCTCAATCCCATCCTTATCGCAGAATGCCAAAAAATCTCTGAGGTGCCGTCCATAGAGCATTTCCAATCGGAATCTCTCACTGCTCATCAAAAGCACAGGATAATTTTTCTGCTCGCTAACGGCTTTTTTCATCCTGCAATCGGCGTCGCAGTTTCTGCATGCTATCCGCTGATATTCTTTGTAACCCTGCAGGCAGTGGTCGGGATAAAAGCTGTACACAGCCCTGGCTTTTCCTTTCAGCTTTTCTTCGAGGGCTAAAATATCCTTAATCCTTTCTTTAACGACTATAGCGCCAAAATTATTAAAATCATCGTCAAGTTTTAATCTTAGAAACTCTTCTATCATTGTTGACTTGCCGAGTCCCGTTTCCATTGGAACAACTACTGGTTTGCTGGAATCAATTAAGGGGAAAAGGAGAATCTTTGCGACTGTCCTTAACTGGCCGTAGTGTTCAAGGCTAACAGTTCCTCCATATGCTTTTATCTTAACCATCACAGCCATGGCTAATTTACTGGCTTCAAAAGAATCTTTAGGATAACAAATTTCATTGTATTTATAAAGCCGATGTTGAAAGGGCTGAATTTTTCCCATATGCTGTATGAATCCCCTCCCTTCTGTGGAATTCTTTTATCATTTTAGAACATTGAGAGGCTTAAACTCAAATTTTACTCCCCCCATTGTTGTTAATTTTTTTAGAAACAGATTCTGTAGATAATAACGAATGAAAAATAAAAAAGCAACTATCTTTTTGATAGTTGCGTAAATATCATTCTTTGTTAGGCTTTCCTTTTATTCTGAAAAACACAATATGGTTTCCGAGGGCTACCTTCTCTACCTTCCACTTGCCCACCATGTTTTGTGTCTATAAGCCGATGGAGAAAATGGTCGATTTATAATCCTCTCAATTTCTTTAAAAGCCAATTTTATTGAATCTTCAGTGATCCTTTTTCCAGAAAAACTAACAACTCTTCATAACCACTTCTGCGAACAAGTACACTTTTATTGTTGTATTCGTTTTTAGCAGTATTAACCTCCCTAATTAATCTTAACAATAATTTAATTATTTCCATCCCGACATAGATTACTTTCTCTTCTCCATGGTATCTAACGCCTCACACAGCTTTCCTAATCAGCTTTGCCAACATCGATGTGATATTTCAACTTAAAGGGGTGTTATTTAACTTAATCTTCCGTTTTGCCTCATCAATAAACTCTAACGTCATATTAATCCATGTATTTCCAAAATACCGAGAAAATTATCCTAACAAGCCTTGGATATTGGCAAATCTCTCGTAAAGCAGATAATGCAATAAAGCATTATATATTCACTCATCCTCTTCGTATTGGACAAGGTTTTGAACCTGCTCTTTCAATTCCTCAAAACTCAAGCCTTCACGAAACTCATGCGTATCAACAAATTCGCACTCCATGAACATTGCCCAGTATGCTTCATTTATTCTTCTTGGATATTTTGCGAGCGAGGACTCAAAGAAAGACTTATGGGTTTCATAATGGTGAGTATGTATAAAGTCATCCCATGCTTCTCTTAATTCTTCATCTTCTTTTATATCTATAATTTGAATTTGTTCTAAATTTCTTTCACCTGGGCTTCCCCAAGCTTGCTTGAGCAATTCAATAGCACTTACATCTGATTTCGGTGCACTATACCCAAAAACTGTAAAAGAATAAGCATATTTTAAATAATGCTGAATAGCATCCCACTGACTTTTGATAAATGGATCCAAATGATAATTCTTTTTTTTAATCGGATAAAGTAGCCTTGACCTTTTTAATTGCTTCCCACATTTACTACATTTATCTTTTATAAACCCCACTCTCTTACATTGTTCACACACACCAACTGCCACATTCCCATGCAAGAATAATAATTTTGGCAGTTTTGAGGTAATTTTGTATACCCTTCTATATGCTTGTAAAAGCAATGGATCCCAGTTAAACGTCGCTATAACATCTTTCTTACGAAGAGACAAAAGCAAATAATCATATATAGTTGGATAATCGGGTAATTCAAGACTACTAAAAATAATCCCATATAGCATCTTCCAGTCTCTTACATACATCCTCATATTCAGGTTTACCATGTAATTCACTATATATATCTTCCAAGTTGTCACTTTTAAAAGTTAAATTCACACCATCTAATATATTTTCAAGACCTGTTGTTTTCAGGAACCCATTCATAACGGGTAATTTTCTTCCATTCTTATCACCATTAGGTAAAGCAGCCCTACTTGCACCAGCTCCCAATATTACCACATGCGGCCGTTTCATATCTGCATTTCTAACAAGATCACCCATAGCAACACCTCGACACTCATACTCCCTATTCCACTCCCAAAGCCTTGAATACCGCATCTTCGGGCGACTGGTAAAAAGATATCTGAAACTTGGCAAACAGTTCTGGCGGAACAGTAGCGATGTCAGTAGCCGAAGACATTGGCATTAAGACTTTTTTTGCTCCTGCGTCGAAACATACCTGCAGCACATTGGCCAGTTCTTCGACTTTATTTATGGTACCACCAATACTCATTGAGCCTAAAATAACCATCTGACTCTGGCAGGGCCTGTCCAATGCACCTGAACACAAAGCAACAAATGCAGCAAGCGAAAGTTCGGATGTAAGCCCTACCCCATTAATATCTTCCACATGCATAAGGTAATCCTTTGTAGTAGTACTTATACTTCCGCTTATTTTCTTGCTGTTTGCCCTGAAAAATCTGAAAGCCGTTTCAATCGCCTCTTTAGCCTCTCTGTCTGAACCAAGACCTGTCTTTTCAAATTTTCCGCTTCCACTTACAACCTGTGTTTCAATCTTATATACCCCAATCATACCTGTTCTGCCACGTGCAACAGTATAGACATGACCTGGCTTCCCCAGCCCCTCGGGAATAATCTTGTCACCCCCTTGTTCAGGAACAGAAACAAACTGCTCATTCATAGTTTCATTGTCAATATATGAGAAGTGGACATCGTAAAACTCCATCCCGCCAATTTTCTTAAGCTGTTCTTTTACTCTTCTTCTGCCAATAAGTGCATACCTTAATATTTCTTCAATATCATCTTTGTCGAATTCTCCATTGGGGTAAATAAGCTTTACAAGTCCCGACACAGTTTTTCTTACCGCAATAACATCCCTCTGATTAAGGTTGTTCCCAAGCTTAAAATACCTGTCAAACGCATCGGAAAAAGAACGCTTCCTCATCTCGCGAAGAAATTCTGCCAAATAATCTGTAATGAATCCATACTCATCTGTGAAGAATTCTGGCCTGAATTTTGGAATCTCCCATCCAGGCAAATAATAATGTATTCTATCAAAAAAAGCAGTATCATTAGCTATTGCTTCAGGGAATGGTTCAAACAAATGAGAAGTTTTTAGTAGTGCATCAACACTCTGGTTTATATTGCCTATAAACACCATTGAAGCTGTTGCGGCTTTTTCCTCTTTTCCTCGAGCAAATGACCCTGAGGCCATATAGTCTTTCATTATTTGTATCGCGTCTTTATCTTTAAAGGAAATACCCGCCACCTCATCAAAAGCTACGCAATCCCAAAGTCCTACAAGGCCTATCTGTCTTGAAGCCATATTGTAAAATAAATTAGCTACCGTTGTCTGCCCACCCGAAACCAAAATGCTGTTTGGAGATATCTCTTTATAAATATGAGATTTTCCCGTTCCCCTTGGCCCAAGTTCGCAAAGGTTGTAATTATTTTCTACAAGGGGAACCATTCTCTCTAACATATGCCATTTAACGTTGTTGGACAATTTTGTCGGCTCTAAACCGATCGACCTTATAAGAACATCAATCCATTCATCCTTTGTAAAGTGCCTTCTGCCGACCATTATTTCTTCAAGTTCTAAGTTCGGCAACTGTATAGGAGTAAGAGAGTTTATGCAAAAAGGACTTGAACCCTTTTGTTCTTCATCAAAATAATAATCCATCTTGATGATGCACCAAATACCACCAGCTAAAAGCCTCTCATAATTCTTCACATACGAGGAAGGCATAACAACTCCCTTAATCCCAAGATTAGAAAATTCGGCTTCATATACGTCTTTCTTTTCATTGAGTTTCACCGTTACCCTGTCGATAATGGTATACCTGCCATGCTCTCGGATTTTTGACTTAACCTTCTCCGCCTCATCGGGCCTAACAAAGTTCTCTGCAAGTATGCTTTTGACCCTTTCAACTCCTTCACGTATGCTGTCCTCATCCTCGGTGGCACAATACATTCCCAGGAGGTATTCAAGGACATATACAGGCACATTAGCGCCTTCCTTGATCTTTTTCGTCAGGTCTTTTCTTACCACTCTGCCAGCAAAATGCTGATTCAATTTTGCACTTAATTCATCCATTCTATCACCGCCTCATTTTAAAACCCAAAATCTTCATTGGTAATTGCAAGATCAATGGTAAAAGGTATCCTGTCATAGATGTTCTCTACCGTTTCTTCTTCATCTTCCAGGATAAGATAATATTTTTTCGTTTTATCATACTTCATGTTCTTCAGCACAAATTTTTCTCTAAATTTTCTTTCTTCAGGATTCTCTGATTTACTGTCAGCAATAATAATATTTTCGTTTGAAACTCTGTTGCCGTCTTCATCAGCAAAATAAACCTTCAGTCTGCACGGCACCATTTTATCGCCTACCTTTTCGGTTTGGAAAAACTCAAGGTAGGTGATTGTGTTTGTTATTTTTCTTGTAAGGCTTAACAGGGTAACCCGAACCTTCTGAACATCTTTTGCGGACTTTCCGCGCTCATTCTTAAAATATATAACTGGTATCACTATTTCCTGTAGAGATGAACCCCCATGTACATAATTTGCACCAGCACCTTTTAATTCGAATCTGTTTGTGCTCCGAGGAGTAATGCATTTAAGCTGTGTAGCCTCTCCTAAAAGATACTTCATATCAAATGATAATGTGCCTTCTATTTCCATAGGCTTATCAGTTAAGATAAACCTTCTGTTTTCGTACGCATCTTCAATCTTATCCATGGAAGTTTTTTCACTCTTCTCTACACTACCACGCTTGTAGACAAAGCCATGGTCTGAAATTATATAAATATGGGTTGCGGAAAGATGATTTACAAGGTTGTTGACAAGGGACTTCAGCTGTTCAAAAGCTTCTGCCACCGCATCAAAAACTTCCCTTTCGGTCAGATAGTGATCACCTCTAGCGTCAATGCTGTTGTGATAAATATAGATCAGTTCTTTTCCACCCAGAAGCTTTCGCAAATCATCCCTGCGCAGGTCAATGATATCTTTATACTGGACTGCTATGCTTTTATTCACATGATTTTGCAATATCATGTTTCGGTTATCGGTACCCTCAACAGAAATACCGTCAACAAAAACCTCATAATCGGAATCTATCTCTATTTTTTTATGCGGCAGCAGCGCAGCCATTCCAAGTTTTGTATAAGAGGGGAGCACCCCCTGCATAGCCGAAATTTCCGTGGTTCCCCTTCTTTCAGTGTTCAGCATTTCTGCCAATTCCCTTCCAGCTTCAAACCGCAGGGCATCGGAGATAATTACAAATACCCGTTCTCCCTTATTAAGATGCGGTTTGATCTTCTCACGGAAAAATTCCCATTGACATGGGACAGAACTAATACTCCAGTATTCCTGCAGTGTTTCGATACTGTTGCTCCATTTGATTGAAAGGATATTAATAAAACCATTTATATAGGTGTTTTCTATCTTTTCTTTAAGGGCGGCAAACCATTCTTTGTTATCCAATCTGTCAAAGAAATAGATAAACTTTCTGTAAGCCATGTCAACCTTGTAATATTCTTCCGTATACTTCTTGAAGAAATCATGTGGGGGGTATTCTTTGATGGTATCCTTCTGGTTTTTCCATTCCTCAAGTAATACGCAGGCCCAGTAAAGAGCATTATATTCGTTCTCATAGTCCTCGAACCAGTGCTTTGATCTTCTATCCATTATTATCTCTTTGTACCTGTCAAACTCGCCGACATCAGAAAGCAGGTTGTCAAGAATATTTTGGATTATACCCTCATCAAATAAGCGGAAGATATCGCTGTCTTTATAGCTGTCAACATCCCATTTCGTGATATACTCTTTAAGCCTGATCTTCTCCTCCACCATTTGGGAAAGAAGCCTGAATGCCTTTTTAGTGCTGTTTCCTCCCATAAAATGGCTTAAGAATACAACCACATTGGTTTGCTTTGGTGACACAAAGGGCTCCCACTGTTTGGGCAGATCTCTCTTTAGAGAGAATGCCAACCCAGTTATCAGGAGAAAAATTGAAAGCTTCTCCAGGTCTTTTTGTTCCAGATTATAGCCATAGTACTTCCTGACAAGCTCCCAAAAAGCATTTATATCTCCAAATTTTATGATGTTTTCATAGAGAGTCGACTCACCATACGCATACTCCGCAAGCAGGGTTTTCAGTACTTCTTCCAAATCGGGATAGGGCAGCTTGCAGAGGACCGACAGTACGGCAATATCCAGGATTTCTTCGGTATAGGAAGATAAGGCATATTCCTTGAATGCTCTATACCTTTCCTTGTTGTTGAAAAATTTCAGGTACTTTTTGAAAGCATCGTGCAGGGAATAATCAGTAACATTGAGATCCATCATGATGATTGTAGCTCTATCGGTAGAAAATTCAAAGCTGTATTTTTGGATATCCAAAAGGTAATTCTCCCGAGCTTTCGGTTTGCTGTAAGGAGCATAAATAAGATAGTTGCTTTCTTTGTCCACCCGCTCAAGAATGTATTTTACATAAAAGCTATTCCTGCCATTAAGTTTAAGTATTTTAGCATTGGAAAGATTAAGAGCATCGATATCCTCTTTGAATTCTCCATTATCGTCGTACCAGAAAACAATATTCCTCTTCCTGCCGTCCGTAAGCTCTTTATTTAAAATTTCTTCAAGTTTCTTTTTAACCTCATTAAGTTCCATATTAAACCACCATCACTGTCAAATTTTTGCCAAAAGATTTGCTTTGAGGGTTTTTTTGCCTTCTCCCTGCGGGATCTCAATGCCCTGGAATTTGGCGTAGTTTACTGCCACTCCATCGTCAAGATCAATTTTGATCCGCTGATTTGCTACGTGAGCAATAACTTGGTCATAAGCGAGGCATTCCCGAATCTGCTTCTGTATCTTTTCCTTTTTCTTGCGGGCAACTGCCTTTTCCCTTTCCGATACATCTGATTCAATCAGGATTTCGAGCCTTTTGACTTCTGCCTCATATTTCCTCTGAAGCGGATGCAGGTAGTCAGTCCTGATCCTGGCCACGGTATATTCGTCATACCTGTGCATGTATATAAGTGCCTTGAAGCCGTCTTCCTTGCCTGAATCAAAGAGCCAGTAAATAGGTCGCTTTTTATAGACCTGCACATGGTCTTTATAAAATTCCTTCAGGAAATATCTCCTGATGGCCTGCCTTGGGGTCTCAGAAGGCTTCCTCCCCAGAGTTTCGGCAATATAGTTGATATTTTCTTCCAGCTTTTCCTCGCCAAAAGTCACCTTAAGGAATTCTATAAACCTGCTCACAATATCATCATCGAAGTATTCATCATCAAGAATCGGAATGATATTATCCTCATCTGGCAAATAGGTCGCATCTACCCAGGTATCGGATATCACATTACCGTCCTCGTCTTTTTCGATCTTTCTAACCTTACCGTCACTCCACTTTTCCTTCCACTCGCCACCAGCATAGATAAGCCCCTCGACATCAATTGAGTACCTGCCGAACATGCAGCCGACAGCATAGGAAATAAAGGACTTGATGTCTCTAACCCTATCTGCTTTTCTGATGGTTACATCTTTTTCATCAACTTCTGGAGTAAGCTCATCCTGCAACCCGTATATTTCAATGAATATACGGTTCAGTTCCTCCTCGTTGGCTTTGAGCTTATAAAACTGCTGTTCAGCAAATTTAGCCCAGTTGTTGAAGGCTTCTTCTATAGTTTTGCTGCTGCCTTTATGGATAAGCAAAGGATGCTTTTTGAAATCCCAGGAGGTTTCGAAGGAGTCCCAGTCGGTACGGGAAATATATATGTTTTCTTCAACGAGAGAATCTATCTTAGCCTTTTCATCATCATTTGGTAATATAACAGGTAACGAAGCAACATTTCCTACTTGAAAGTTCAGAGTAGGGTTTAAAACCTTCATTAATAAAGTTGAAATCTTGGAGCATAAAAACCCTGTCAAAAATAAATGGTATTTTTCTGGCGGAAATACAGAAGAACCTCCGACATCAAAAATAAAGCCTCGGTCTGAATACCTGACCCCAAAATATGATGAACTTACAAATGACCAGGTTATTGACTTGCGAAAATAATAATCAATATTTCTTACTGTTGCAGGTTTAAAATTTTTTAATTCAAAACCATCGTTCTCCCAATTTATAACATATTCATTGTTACCATACCATTTTCTGTATTCTCCGCCTTTATTGTATGGAAACCACTTAAACCTGCTTTCAGCTGCTTTTTCCCTATTTGGATAATTAAATCCTATCCTATCAATTGCTACTTCATGCCACAATCTTAAAAATCTGCTATTGTCCGCCGTTGTTATTCCGAGTTTCGGCTCAGCAATTTCGCCTAATGGTCTACCTTTTTTAAAGCAATCAATAACCTTTTCACTCACCCAATACGCAATTGGCATGCCAGGAATTTTTTCAAAGTTATGAGGGCTCACTGAATATCTATAAGGAACATTTCGATTTTGGGCTGCTTCAAGAGTTTTTATTGGCTGCAACTCAGTTCCTCTAAAGTCTGATAGCCTTATGTATTCTCCTTTCGCAGGAATATAAGCGTTTCTAATAGTAAAAGTACAAATCGGAACAGTTGCCTCTTCAAAGCCTGAGTATTCCAATTGCACAAGAGAAGTAATAGATTTACTCTTGATTATAATTTCTCTTAATTTTTCATATGAAGAAATAAACATCCACACAAAAGGAGTCATATATCCTAAATGGCCATATTGCTTTGCATAGTTAAAATTTCTTACTATAAAAACTGAAAATAAATCATACTTTACATCTTTAAACTTCTCGGAAATATAATCTTTAAGGCTACTGTTTACCCCTTTGTTCCCCATATACGGCGGATTGGTGCACACCACATCATACTTCTGACTCATTATTCTTGCCTGTTTTACTAACGCTGGCATCTTTTCAAGTATCACATTCCTATACTGATACTCATATAAATCCCCTGTTTCATTCTTAAACTCTTCCAGTCTTTTCTCAATAGCATCAAAATCAACAGGCTCAACCTCAAGTATAGACCCATACTCTTTTGCATCATGGAAAACCTTAACCAGGTATTCCACATCCGCTTTAAGTTTTTCATCGGCACCCCTCAAAAAGAACTCTAATGCTTCTTTAGATATGCCATTGCTTTCCTGAATAGCACAGAGGTTTAGGTCAATATTTTCATCCTTTATCTGGTTAAATATCCTTCTGCTTTTGCTTCTTGCCTTCATCATCACCGCAAAGTAAGCAAGCTGAGCTGCCCTGTCGTCTATATCAAGCCCATAAAGGTTATTCTTTAATATAAGCTTTGGAATATCCCTTTCGGAATACCCAGCACTCTTGTAAATGTCAAACAGCACGTCAAAGGCATAGACCAAAATATGGCCGCTGCCCATACATGGATCAAGCACCTTGATATCCTCTGGCCTGATGTTTTTACTCTTTTCTCTTATCTCTGCAAGCTGTTTTTGTACTTCTGGCTCCTGCTCCGCTTCCTCCAAATAATACTTCCATTTGCTTTTCAGTTCTTCATCAGGGTGTCCCTCAAGCCACAGTCTGCCAAGAGAATTTTCAACCATGTATCTTACAATCCAGTCTGGGGTAAAAAGCTGGGTTGCAGCAGGAATATTTTCTTTGGTTATCTTTATATTCTTCTTCAAATCTGCGTACACTTTCTCCTTTTTTTCGGATATATAGTACTGGTACAGCCAACCGATAATCTCAACATCCCTGAAGTCCTCTTCCTTTATATCGCTTACAAGCCGTCGTATGACCGAACCCTCTGCAAGCATGTTGTTGGGCAGAAGCAGTTCCGTATAATCTTCAATCTTTTCAAAAAGAAAGGGAAGAATCTCATTGAGTTTGTTGCACTGCTTAATAAAAAGATACCTGAAAAGTCCTTCATCATCATGGTTATCAAGATACTGGTGCACTATATCAGGATCTTGGCCAAGATCAACATAAAGCGCATTGGTAATAATATCAGGCACCGCTTTGCCTTCTTCTATAGAAGAAAGCACCCTTACACCTGTTGGAAGGTAATCATTTACCTCCATAAACCTGATTGCAATTATGCGGTTGAACCAGGTATAGGCAACTTCCTCGATAACTTCCTGAAACCCTTTTTCCTTTATCCTGGCTATAAGTATTCCCCTCTGCTTAGCCTCATGTTTTCCCAGCAGCCTGCCGTTTACCTTAACTGCATCTGAGGATACATTTTCTGCCTTAGCAATTCCTTTCTCCGTTATGCCAATTTCAAAGGCTTTTTGAGTGATATCTTCTATAAGCTTTCTCCTTGCCCATACGGCAAAATTTTTAACAGCACTCTTATCCATATCCAACACCAATCCCTTATGAATAATTAAACAATCTTAATTATGGTATTTTCATCTAATTCACTTTCAAGCTTTGCTCTGATTTCGTCAAGAAGTTTTTCTATATCCTCTTTTGATTCGATATTTCTTATCCCGTGGAGGAGATGTGAAAGACTTATATTCACAATTTTTTTCTGCTTTGGCGGTTTTATTACCCCTTCAGGGGTTTCGGCAACAATTGATGCTCCTCCATGAGAATACTTTTGTTTTTCAACTTCATTAGCTATTTCTTCAAAATAGCGCTGCTTAAGCCTGTCGCTTTCTTCCTTCATGGCAATTACTTCATAAAAGTTGTTTGCATGATCTAATCTGTAAAGCAGGTCATCAAAACCTTTTCTGAATTTTTCATAATACTTATCTTTAAAATCATATGAAGACAACTCATCCAGGACTTTCTTTTTATCGCTTTCGACTACTTGTTTAATGGGCTTGGCTTCTTCCTCAAGCAGTTCAGCAAATCTTTTTGTGAACTTATCAATAAGATCTGGTAATCTGTAAATTTCACTGTAAGGCTCCTTGCTGTTTATAATCCTGGCAATCTGTTCATAGAGTTCTATAGCTGCCTTATCCAAGACATAAGTTTTGTTTTTTTCATATAACTCTACCATACGCATCCCTTTGTCGAAGATCTCTTTTTGCTTTCCTTCGGGATCAAAGAATTTCTTGACATCATGGGCATAATCCCCGTAATCAAGCAATTCTTCCTTCTTATTTTGTATTTCTTCAAAAAACTCCTTAGCATCCCTGATTTTCAGCAACGCTGTAAAGAGCTTTTTACCTTCCTCCAAAACATCTTTTCCTGGATATTTGGCATACTTGTAGTTCTGAAGCAGTTGGTCTATATGATTGCACTCATCTTGCATATACTCTTTGATCTTGCGCATCAATCCGTCTTCATCGTTGGGTAGCGCAGTTCTCCCAAAAACCTCTTTTACTATTTCTTTTGCGGTATTTATTAATACTGGCGATATTTTAATTCTCTTCTCTATAAGCAGCTTTTCGGCATAGTCACGTTTTGTAAGGTATTTCACAAGGTCTCTATCATTTATGTCCAGATATTCCCCGTTTAACTGAAGCTTGACCTCCTGTGCCTTAAATAATTTTGCAATCAGACCTTCGATGTCTTCCTCGTTCCAGCCGTAAGGAGCTTTTTGGAATACATTTATAACCGTTCTCATGGTTACAGGTATGTTTCTTGCTGTATTTCTTTCGATGTAGGAAGAAACTTCCTCAAGTGCCAGTTTGTTGGGGTCTTCAGCCAGTGACATCTGCACAGCTTCCTGTGTGAGAATGTTATTGATATCGCTGGGGGAATCTATAAATGCTTTTATATACCCCAGTTTGGTGTAAAGGGAATCAATGAGCACCCTTAAACCTTCATTTATCCTTTCAACGGGATCTTTCTCCCTTATGTCCAGCTTTTGGGCGTTTACGTATAGTTCTGCAGCTTTCAAAGCATCGATAATAAGGGATTTTACCCTTTCTTTCCTTTTGCTTGCTTCGTTTCTTTTTCTGTTTTTAATTTCTTCCATGGTCGGGGTTGAGGCAATACCACCGTTTTTCCTAAGATATGCCTCAATTTTCAATACTTCTTCCATTTCCTCAAGGAAGGTGGTATCTGGAGGCAGTTTCACAATAAGATTGTTTTCCCGCTGCGACATTTCTTTAAATTCAAGCTGGGTCATTTCGCTGCCTGAGTCGTAATATGGAGTGATTATTTTTACGCCAATCTCACTGCCCTGATTCCCTCTGAAAAATCTGTCGTCAACAATCTGGTTAAATGGGAAATGGTAGCGGGTAGAATATTTGAACTTTTTGTCTGGATAAATATCTTCGAAGATAATCTCCGAAACTTTTTGTATAATTTCAGCAGTATCTATCTGAATATTTTTGATCTCCCTGTTAATATCCTGTTCTTCATGGGTTAAGAAAATATACCAATCCCCATCCTTTTGAACAAGGTTCTCTTTTATCAGGCGTTTTAACGACTCTTCAATTTTCTTCTTAAGCGCAATCTTATCCTCATCGATGTGGCTAACCATCAGGGTAGCCAGGTTTTCAATATTAGGCGGAATCTCTTTTGTTAAATATTTGATCATAAAAAGGACCTTCAAAAGTTCCACATCAAAGTCGTTTAAGTTGCTGTTTTCCTGAGCGTGAATAATAACCGTTCTGATATTTGAATCAAGAAATGTTTCAATAGTGTCGTAAAAAGCCGAAAAGGGTATCAGCGTTCCTTCCTCGCAGTCAGCATAGCGTATAGCGGCCTCCTGGAAGGAACTGATCATGGAACGCTCACCTTCGGAAAGATGTTTTCCTGACGCCCCATGAATTCTTATTGAGGTAAACACCTGCTGCAATAGATTAAACTGGTAAGGGATAAAAGGATAAACTTCCGCAAAGTCATTGCTGTCCGTATAAAACTTTTTTTCTGGCGTATCGGCAGAGAAAGTTATGAGGTTTTTAAGGATAGAACTTTTATTTTCATACAGCAATTTTAAAGTATCGGTAGCAACTTGGGTTTTCTTCAGTAACCTCTTTTTGATTACTTCATCCACATTGGCGCTGGATAGGCTGATTCTGGTATTAAACCTACCCTGGATCTTGGAGAAATCGTTGCCTTTTACCCTCGTAATCGAATCGATATCTTCCTGGCTGGTAACAATAACCCATGCTTTCCCACCGCATTCGGTACCCAAATCTTCTACCAGTGTCTGAAGATTTAGCATAAGACCAGAATTATCTCCTATGTACTGGCCAATTTCATCAACACAAAATACTACGTGATGATTTCCCCCTTTACTCTCGATATATTCCCTGACTCTCTTTGCAAATTTATCAACGGTGAGAGTATAATTCTCTTCCGCTTTGTTATACCAATTACGTGCCGCCTGCTCGCTCATTTTGGTTGCAGAAGCAAGCGCTTTTACTATTGCGTCTTCTTCATAATAGAAGTCCTCTCTGGCTTCTTCCCATTTCCTCCCCGAAATTCTTTCAAATTCCTTTTTGAAATCCTCATAAGTCCCGTCTTTAGACATCTGTCTTTCAAGATCCGCAAGCCAGGGTATAGAACCGCAAAAACCTTGCATGTCATTAAAAACTCGATTAAATACTTTAACAATAGCGTCTTTTTGAGTTTTTGAATCAGCATCAGCTTTTGACTCGATATTAAAAAGTATAACATCCGCCGATATGTTTCCAGCCATTTCTATATCTGCAAGAACCATGGGATCATCTATTTTATCGCGAAAATATTCCACGGCCTTTTTCCCTTTAACTACTCTGTTTTCAAGCAAGTAAGAAAGGATTTTTAAAAAGTGGGATTTACCGCTGCCAAAAAAGCCTGATATCCATACTCCCATTTTGTCCGTATATCCGATAATCCCTTTTTTATACGCTTCAAAAAATTCACTGAAATATTTTTTTAGCTCTCTGGTTACCACATACTCTTCCAGTTCTTGATATGCATTTTCCTCATCTTCTTGACCAATTTTTATGACACCTTTGATATCCCTGTCAATTTTTTTGTAAAACATATCCCTAATTCGCATATCTTTACTCCCCTCGCTTCTCTTTTAATATCTCTCAATAAGTCTGAAAGCCCTATAATAGTTATCATCCTTGATTTCATCAAGCAGAACAAGTTCGACGCCGTCGTAAGTGCCTGGGAAAAACATAATAAGCGGCACATGTTCTATCACCGAATGAAGGTTGTTAAGGATAGTATGTGACCTGATAATGGGCCAGGCTTTTCCTACACCAGTCAAAAATATGATATCCTTATCCTCTACCCGTTCCCGAATGTATTGGACAATCAGGTCATTTTCGGTAGTTAATCTTAATGCTTTTTTAGTGGCATTAAATACATATTCGCTACCTTTAATAGCTTCCATCTCAATATTCTTGGTAAGGTAACCTTTGGCCTCAAGAATGTCAATCATTATTTCGTAAAGGTCAAATTCTTTGATTTTATACCCATTGATACCGTTCTTGAATTTTTCCTTCAAAAATTGGATATACTCACGGACAAGCAGTTCATATTTGGGTTCATAATCAAAGATATAGAACCCTATTTCGTTACCCAGACCTTTATTTTCAACAAATGATTTCTTCTGTATTGCTGGAATTAAGGCATCAAGCCTTTCATAGATTGTTTTCACTTTTTCCACCTCACCTTTGTTCAAAAAAGCATTAATTAAGCCCGAGGAATATATTCAAAATTGCTTTTTCGCCCTTCTCTTTCAAATGTTCGATAATTGAAGGATCAAGAACAGGCTTAATAATTTTTCTATTTCTTTTATTACTGATAAGCCCTGCTTCATAGAGTATCCTGATAAAAACTTGTTTTAGTTTGTAAAAGGTGTAATCATCCCAAGAAGCTACTTTCTTGCTCTGTTCCCTTTTTCTATCAAAAAAGATGTTAAAATCTTTGTCTTCAATAACATAGTCCTTCACTATCAATTTTTCTTTAAACACTTCATCCATAAATTCAAAGAAAAGCCTGTCGGTTTTCATAATGCTGTATAATACTATCAGTTTGCCTGTTTCTATATCCCCATGAACTAACTTGTGGAGCAAAACCTCATCCAGAACTTTTATCCTTTTTAAAACCATAGACGCAATTTCTTTTCTGCGAGTCTCTGTGTTTACCTGAAAAATGTTATCATAAAGCGCTTTTTCCTTTATTTCGTTATCTTTCAAACCCTGGAGGACAAGATTTGCAGCCTTTTTCATCTCCAGAAAAAGGAACGGCAATGTTTTAATAGTAGTCTTATATTCCATTTCTTCTATCATCTCAAACTCACTCTTTTCTATCATTCTTACTCTTATTATTTTAAGCATTGGTCAACATGCAATAATTTGTTATCCTACACTTTTTCGCCATTAACATCAGTTAAGTCGCTAACTATTTCCCCTTTATCGAGGGTGTAAAAATAGGTATAAACCATGTTGCGCAAAAGACGGCTAATTGTCACATTATGTTTTTTTGCCAGGTTTTCGATATAAGAAAGCTCAGCATCCGACACCTTGATGTTAATCATTTTCCCTTCCTTCGTGCGAAAGGTGTAATCCTCAAGCAACTCTTTGGGATGAAAGTTATAAAGTATATACATAATCATCTTCGCTCTCGTTGCAGCAATTTTGTTTTGTTCAGCATATTCTTTTAATCTTCGGTGCATCTGCGGTGTTACCACAGTCCAGATTTCATTTTTCTTTTTCACCAAGTCAACACCTCGCACACAGTCATCCAAGATAATAGTAAATTTTATAACAATCTTTATCAAGTTTTTTTTAGATTTTTCTTTCAAATTTATGCACAGTAAGAATCTGTTTAGCGGTACTTTTTGTGGTTCCTATTAGCTTGTGAAACAGTTAATAACTAAACCAATATCGCAAAAATTAATAGAATTACGCTTTAATATTAACCACGACGAATTATTTTGATTTATTCCAAGTATTCTATGTATTTCTTATAATAATAACGTTTTTTAGTGGTAAACATTAAATAACCTCCATGCATGTAACGTTTCTAAAATCGTATTTTTCTCAATTGGCTCTTCAACCTCTTCAGTCTTTTAATATGGGCCGATATGTATTAATACAAATTAATATAAATTAATACAAATCAATTCATATTAATTTGTATTAATGCGAATTATTTTTCCCTACAGGTATATTGTCTTTGACTCGATACCCTCGATGGCTGAAAGCTCTTTTTTAATAATAAGTTCCCGTCTCTTAATTCTTTGTTATCGGCAATGTAACGATATTATGTTTTTGGTCAAAGCGTTTTTAAAAATGTATTGCTTTTTGCTCAAGTTTTTATTAGAGTAATTTTTATATTTTTTTGTAAAAACCATTGATGTATTAGAATATAAATGCTAAATGCATGTGCCTTGAAATCCAAATCCGAAAGGGGCTGACATAAATAAATGATAAAATATGTCAGATTCATTTGCCCACCGCGCGGCATTTTTTGGATTTGCGTACGGCGAATTGACTTTTGGCGAGATGAAGTTGAAATAGCAGTCCCGAATGAAAACCAACAAATGGAAACGGTATACAAAAAAACATTCTTTGCACCATTTACTTCTTTGTTCACAGTTATAGGTGTAAGATTAGCTGAAGCCTTTGTAATATAAATATAGATTTCGATTCTAAAAACAAAAAGTTTATTAAAAACATTTATATCCTCAGCATTTCGAATTTAAAATCGTAACTTGTATTTTTAAAATCATAAATAAAAGCCTCTACATACGAATTGGATAGATGTAGAGGCTTTCTTATTAGTTTTGGCTAAACGGAAATGATAGATTTGATCTCTTTATCCCCAATCTATTGTTGCTTTCATTAATAGTGATAACCTCTCTCTGCAAAGTTGCTATAGTAAAATTCGTAAAGTTCTTCTGTGGAGTTAAATTCTGGTACCGTCCCCTCTACGAATGGCCTTACTTTGGTATTGTATTCCTCCAGGGTAAGGGCCTTGAATACTATCATCCCAAAATCCCTGATACCTTCTTCCAAAGTATTTTCTACCCGATGCCAAATAAAGCCGTCCTCTGTCTCTTTGACCAGCTTTCCAAAAAATTGATGTCCTCTACCAGTACTATGAAACCCAACCCAGTTATCATGAACCTCGACACAGATTGCAAGTTGCAACGGCGGATTTGGGCCAAATGAAGAGTCTTTTACTAAATAAAGAACTTTATCACTAATCACACTAAACACCCCTATACCCTGCAGGTTATCCCAATTATATTCCCTTTGCTTTTCTTCATTCACTATGAATTTTGATGGGCAATTTCTATTTATAACCTCACTTCTCTTGAGTAAAATTTGACTTTAATTACCCGTTTTAGGTAATATGGGAACGAATAATTACTTTAGTATAGCAAAGGAGTGTGATCAAGATGGAACAAAATGACTGTAGCATAAAAGATTTCAAGACACTTAAAGTCTGGCAAAAAGCAAGAGAATTGTCTCAAGATATCTATAAAGTTTCCGCTAATTTTCCTGGATTTGAGACCTATGCAGCAAAATCTCAAATCCTCCGAGCAGTAAACTCCATCGGCGCAAACATTGCCGAGGGAAATGGCCAGCTTTACAAGAAAAAACAAGTCAATTTTCTTAACAATGCGCTCGCCAGCGCATCGGAAACGCGACACTGGCTTGTTGTCGCATTAGATAATGGATATATTCTTTAAAAGATTATAATAAGCTTGAGCAAAAAACCACAGAAATCATCAAAATGCTTATCGGCTGCATTAAAAAGCTACAGGAAAAAACAGAAGATGAAGAAATCGCGTAATTCCGAGATTTTTGCCATTCCAATAACCTTACTCGCCCTTTGCGTATTGTTCAAATTAAATTATAAGTATGAATGTAAGTATTTTTCAATTTCGATTAAAACAAGTCGAAGTGGCAATAATTAAGCAGATACTGCTTAAGGATGTAGGGAATAGGTGTGCAAGTCTTTACTGGCGTAGCACTTATTCCCTTTTTCTTAATCAATTTTTAGCTGCTATTTTTTTGCCCTTTAATGTTATAATTATGGTGAATAATTCCAAAAGGAAGGATATATATGGAAACAGATAAAAAAAGTATTATACTTAATTTATACTGTGATGAAATAAAAGAATACCCTCTTAAAATACCTTTTATTAACACTTTTGAAAAATGGACATATATAGGAATGCTTATTGTACCAGAATTTATATCTGATAAGCTCTACAAAGATTTGATAAACTTACGATGTCTTTCACAACCACCTAAACCGTGGGGTAGTTGCTCAGAGCCTTGTCCTTACCACAATTTAAATAATACAGAAATCCATTATCAAAACACAGATGATTCAATAAAATATAAGATAGCTTCCAATTGGGTAAAGTATTGGCTTGATGACAGGGAAAATATCTACTTTTACATACTCGGTATTAACCTTACAAAATTAGATCTGGATAAATTCGGCCCCAAAAATCAAAAAGATAAACACTCAACTATTTACAATAGATTTTTTAGAACTGCACTAAAAAAGGCTTTGAAAACTTATTTTAGAGATTATGATAGCATAATCGTCAAAAATATTTTTCATGATAAAGGCAATGCTGAATACCATGAATATTTCCCATGGCACTCTATTTATAAGTTACAATCCGAAGAAGATAAAATTTATTTTGCCAACAACCATATAAAATTCATTAATTCCGACCACCGCAAACCCGACGGAGATCCTGTACATTCACAGTTTATCCAATTTATTGATATAATTCTTGGATGTTTTGCAAATAGTCTTCATTTAAATGCGACGAGTAAAAATAAATATTCTCTAACAGTTAGTGCTTTTCCTATTATAAGGCGAATTATAAAAAACCCTAATAACCCTAACAGCAGATATAACTACTATAAAAGACAAATGGTACAGTTTTTCCCCAAGGAAGATTTAAAAGGTATGGATGAACAAAGCCTTGAATACAGATATAAAAAGTTAAATCAATTCTATACTAATAGAGAGTTACCAATAGAAAGAAAAATAAACGGACAATTATCCATATTTGATTTATAAAATATTACTCTTAATAAACAAAATCATTTTTCTTTACATTAAGAAAGCAATAAATTACTTATTATAGGCTAAAATCTCCCATATAAAAATTATTATACAATACAAAATTCTTCTCTTATCTCATCTATTAATATGGCTTTCCCTGCAACATAAAATTTTATAAATATTCTATGCTCCTCATCAACAATCACACCTTTAGACCCATCAGTAATCTTATTTATGTAGTCAACTGATTTATTAATAATATTTTTCACCCATTGTTTTATAGTCTGTTCATCTGAAAACCCGCTTTCTCTCAAGCAGTCCTCGGCAAAAATTATTTTTCTTGGCAATTATAATCCCTCCTTACAACAACTTAACTGAATATATCAAAGACTCATTATCCTTGTAAAGATATCGTTAAAGCTTTTTTTAGTTATTTGGAAAAACTTTTTTCCCTTTTCGGAACGACTTTTTTACTCACGGAAAAACTTCCACCATAAACAAATTTTTTTCTTGATCCTTATCCCTTTTTTCCTTGCCACTAACTATGTTAATTTTAAAAAAAACCCTTTCCATTTCCAATCCCTCAAACCCGCATAAAATCTACATGTCATTTTCTTGGAGGTAATAAAGTTTTTCCGTAATTAAGCTATATTTCTACTAAAATTTCCCAATGTATGCTCTACTTTGTGCGAAAAAAGTCTTTCTACATGAGGCAGGTTCAAGGATGAAAGGAAAAAGGGATAAGTGGCGTAAAATCCGTATTTATCAAGGCTCTACCACTTATCCCTTTGTATTTCTTTAGAAACTTAACCATTCTTCCTTTTCCCTCATTCATTCTCCACTAAGGGGAATGGATCAAGGTTAAGCTTGCTCATTTTACAATCCGCAAGTCTTAAACATATTTTGTGCATTAACCTCTAGAGCTTCTCATGGACCTGTACCCACCTAAGTAACTATCCATAAACCGAGAGGGTTTTTGTTTAAATAAAAGAAACATAATTTTTCACCCAATCGACGATCACGGTAACCATCAACGAAGAATTGCCATCCGTAAACTGTAGTCGCCCAGTGAGGCTCGTAGTACCCCCCTGGTGTAATTTTAACTTTCACTGCTGCCATAGGGCTACCGTATAAGGCAACATAAAATCGGATTGTTCCTGTAGGTGTAAGATGAGCAATAATTACCGATAAAAAGATCAAGGCTGTTCAGTTACAGGCATTCCCTTACAATTACGCTACGCATCAAGGAAAGATTATAATTGGTAAGTTTAGAGCCATGTTTAAATACGCCTTGGAGCTCTTCTGGCATCGTACTGGAGTTTTTGAATAGGAGAAGCTTTCTCGTGAATTTCTTTTATGTCATCCTGCGAAAGCCTAACATAACGCCTTGTCATTGTTAAATCCGTATGACCGAGTATCCTCTGAAGGCTAAATGGATCACCGCCTCCTTTCAAAAATTCAATGGCAAAGGTGTGACGTAAACCGTAAGGCGTAACCTTCACCCCTGCTTCTTCACAGTAACGCTTCACTATGCGAGACCACCTCTGCGCTGTTAGCTGTCTCCCGTTTTCACTCGCAAAGAGAGGCACTTCATTACTCCACCATGAAGGTCTTATTTTAAGGAACCTCATTAAAGCCTGTACCGTAAATGGTGAGATTACCAAAGTCCTTCCTATGCGTGTTTTAGCAACATCGGCGCGCACGTAAATTTCCCTTGCGTCAAGGTTTAAATCATCAGGTTTGATTTGTAGCAGTTCGCTGGGCCTTGCTCCTGTATCAATCTGCACGAGCATAAGGCAGTAATCCCTCAACCCTGCATAAGTTTTCTTGTCTGGCTGAGCCAAAAGCTTCTTTACCGCCTCAATCGAAACGTGCCTCACGTTAGAGATATCCTCTTTTGCCTTCCTTATGCCGTCTGTGGGGTTGGCAGGGAGATAGCCTTCACGCACACACCAATTAAAAAACGCCTTGAGGTATTGCAATTTGATGTTCCTATATCGCGGTGAAGATGGTTCGCTCAAATGCTGGAGGATCGCTTTTCGGACGGCCTCATAGGTCGGATTAGCACCTGTAAGCTCCATGAACTTTTCGATATGCCAACGGTAATCTTCTAAAGTGCGCGGTGCTAGTCCGTCAGCTTGTCTTGCAATGAGAAATTCTTCTTTGAGCTGGCTCAAGTTTACTTCCAAAGATTTCTTGAAGGGTATCGGTTTAGGCATAATAAAAGACCCCCCTCAGTGGTATCGGATTTTTGAGGTAGGGTCAATCCGCAAAACGCAGATTTTTCAAGGCTGGAGCGGGAAACGGGATTCGAACCCGCGACCCTCGGCTTGGGAAGCCGATGCTCTACCCCTGAGCTACTCCCGCAGGATGGTGACCCCACCGGGATTCGAACCCGGGTTACCGCCTTGAAAGGGCGGTGTCTTAACCACTTGACCATGGGGCCAAAATAAAATGGTGAGCCATGGAGGACTCGAACCTCCGACACCCTGATTAAAAGTCAGGTGCTCTACCAACTGAGCTAATGGCTCATCCATGCAAAAATTATATTACAATAAATCATTCACAGTGTCAACAACTTTTATCAAGAATTTATACTGTTAATTATTAACAACGAAGAGTAGCCACCATTCGGTCGTTATTGGTTAATAATTTTAGTGCATCCAAAGGTGATTTTACGACAATATCAGCGTTTAGTAAGGCTTCAATACTGGCCCCTTCTTCTTCGATAACTAAAATCCCTAAAGCCGCTTCCTTTAACATTAGTCGGTCATTGTAACCATTACCAATAGCCACCGTCTTTTCCGCCCCAAGTTTTTTTATAAACTCAAGTTTTTCTGGAGCACCGGGATCCCCCACTATCACCACTTCCACATAAGGAAGAAGAGATAGCTCTTCCTTTACCTTACCAAAGGTATCACGGGTTAAAACGTAAATTTTTAAATTCTTACTTAGCTCTTCCAAAAGTTCTTTCACCCCGGGCAATAGCTTTCCGTCTACGGCAACTGTACCATTATAGTCCATTACCAAATACGATAAATTTAAAGTAAATCTTCCCGGAATCTCGATGGTTAACATTATCCTTCTCTCCTGTTTTCCAGTATATATTTTTCTAAATAAGATTCATAAAGAGTCCATAATCGATTGGTTACCGAATAGTCATGGAATTCCCGCTGGTCGAGCTGACCTACGGGAATAATCCCCCGCACCGAATTGGTAAAAAATATTTCCGTTGCCCCTAATATTTCTTCGGCGGGATATTTACCTTCCGATACCGGAATACCGGCTACTCGGGCCAGTTCTAAAATAAGCTCCCGGGCAATTCCGGGTAAAACCAGATTTTTCTCCGGGGTTTTCAATACCCCATTTTTAACCCAGAAAAGATTCGCCATACTGCCTTCAGCCAAATAACCTTCTAAAGTAAGCCGGATACCTTCCATAATACCTTTTTTCTGACATTCTTTAGCCGCTAACACCTGGGGAAGCTGGTTTAAAGTTTTAATCTGTCCTATAACCAGTTTAGGCGGTAATACCGGAACCGAAAGAAAAGAGGTTTTTATTGGCTTAAATTCCCTTGAAGGCGGGGAAGACAAACTCATTAAAACCGTTGGCTCTAAATCCTTAGCCGGCAAAAGCCCCCGCTCGCCTACTCCGCGGCTTACGATAATTTTTAAAACTCCGTTAACCACATTATTTTCTTTAAGATACTCCCTTATCTTCGATATCAATTGTTCCTTACTATAAGGTAACTTTATTTCTAATAATTGCAACCCCAAAAATAGCCTTTGGAGATGCTTTTCCAGTAAAAACGGTACTCCGGAAAAAACGCCAATTGTCTCAAAAACTCCATCACCATAGGAAAATCCCCGGTCAAAAGGGGATATTGCCGCCTTTTCCCGGGGAAGAATTTTGCCGCAAATAAACACCTTATCCATTTTTAAAAAACCTGGTCTAAAATAATAGTTTGATCCCGGCGGGTTCCCACCGAAATAATTTTAATGGGAACACCGGTAATCTCCTCAATTTTTCTTAAGTAGTTTCTGGCGTTTTCCGGAAGATCGGTAAGCTTCCTGGCTCCGGTAATATCTTCACTCCACCCCGGAAGCTCCTCATAAACCGGTTCACACTGGGACAACTCTTTTAAACTGGCAGGAAATTCATTTATGACCTTTCCATTGAACCGGTACCCTACCGCTATTTTTATGGTTTTTAGCCCGGTTAAAACATCAAGCTTGGTAACCGCAAGTCCGGATAAACCGTTTACCCTGGCGGCATAGCGAGCAATTACCCCGTCAAACCAGCCGCAGCGGCGGGGTCGTCCGGTGGTAGTGCCAAATTCGTACCCCTGTTTTCTTAAAAACTCGCCGGTTTCATCTAACAGCTCGGTAGGAAAGGGACCACTTCCTACCCGCGTGGTGTAGGCCTTTACCACACCAATTACTTCATGAATTTTTGTTGGTCCAATACCTGCACCAATACACGCAGCCCCCGCCACCGGATGGCTGGAAGTAACATAGGGATAGGTTCCATGGTCTAAATCTAAAAGGGTCCCCTGAGCTCCTTCAAAGAGAACTTTTTGACCGCTTTCAATAGCATCGTTAATCAACCGGGAAGTATCGGTAGCGTAAGGCCTAATAATTTCAGCATATTCTAAATACTCGTGGTAGAGTTCATCATAGGAAAACCCTTCTACCCCATAAATTTTTTCCAAAAGATTATTTTTTTCTTTTAAATTTAAAGCCAGTTTCTCCGCAAATAGTTCCTTATCTAAAAGGTCACATACCCTGATCCCTGTCCTTGCCGCTTTATCCCGGTAAGCGGGACCAATACCCCGTTTGGTTGTACCTATTTTGTTTTCCCCTTTATCTTCTTCTTCCAGCTCATCGAGTTTCTTGTGGTAGGGCATAATAAGATGAGCCCGCAAGCTTATCTTTAAGTTAGCGGTTGTAACCCCCCGCTGTCTAAGGTATTCCAATTCTTCTTTTAAAACTTTAGGGTCAATTACCACTCCGTTACCGATAACACAAATTTTTTCAGGGTATAAAATCCCCGAGGGAATGAGATGAAGCTTAAAGGAATTTTCCCCTACCACAACGGTATGTCCGGCATTATTTCCTCCCTGGTAACGAACCACCAGGTCAGCTTTTTCTGCCAGAAAGTCAGTAATCTTTCCTTTCCCTTCGTCCCCCCACTGGGTTCCAATTAAAACTACAGTTGTCAACTATAAACTCCCCCTTAAAGGCGTCTTGCCAGCTCACGGCCAATAAGTACTCCCGAAGCAGAAGCCTGAATAAGTCCCCGGGTTACCCCTGCACCGTCGCCGGCAGCAAAAAGATTTTGAATTTTAGTTTCCAAAACTGGACTCAATTCTAAGCGTGAAGAGTAAAACTTTACTTCTACTCCGTAAAGCAAGGTATTTCTATTAAATACTCCAGGAGCAATTTTGTCCAAAGCTTGAAGCATTTCTACCAAAGCCATTAAATGGCGGTAGGGAAAGACCAAACTTAAGTCTCCCGGAGTAGCATCTTCCAGGGTCGGCCGCACCAAACCTTTTTTGAGCCGTTCCTCGGTAGTCCGGCGACCGTCCATTAAATCCCCCAGCCGCTGTACTAATACCCCACCTCCTAATAGGTTAGCAAGCCGGGCAATGTACTTGCCGTAGGCAATAGGTTCTTTAAAGGGATGGGTGAATGTTTTGCTGACAAGCAGGGCAAAGTTGGTGTTTTCCGTTTTCTTGTGGGCATGAGAATGACCGTTAACGGTAATAATCCCATCGTTGTTTTCCTGTACTACTTCGCCGTAGGGATTCATGCAAAAGGTTCTTACTTTATCTTCAAAAGTTTTCGAGTAGTAAATAAACTTTGATTCATACACCACTTTGGTAATTGGCTCCAGTACTACCGCGGGCAGCTCAACCCGCACCCCGATATCTACGGGGTTAACGGCCGTTTTAAGCCCAAGCTTTAAAGACTCTTTTAAAAGCCATTCAGCCCCTTCCCGGCCAGGAGCAACAATCACAGCCTCACCTTCATAATATTCGCCGGAAGTGGTCTGAACTCCTTTTACTTTCCCGTGATCAGCTATAATTTCTGCTACCGGAGTATTGGTAGCAATATCCACCCCCCGCCGCAAAAGCTCTTCTTTCATTGCGGCAACTATTTCTAAGGCACGACCGGTTCCCAGGTGGCGAATAGGCGCCGGAACCAACCTTAAATCGGCTAAGATCGCTCTCTTTTGGATTTCCCGGATTTCCTCTTCCCGGTCTATACCATAAACCTCGTTCGGAGCGCCAAATTTAAGATATATATTATCAACGTATTTTATGAGCTCGTTTAATTCCTTTTCGCCAATGTACTCACCCAGATGTCCCCCCACTTCGGTGGACAGGGTAAGCTTACCATCGGAAACCGCTCCAGCCCCGCCCCAACCGGTTACAATCGCGCAGGGCTTGCAATTAATACACGGTATGCCCCTTTCTTTTGAGGGACAAATCCTTTTATTAACGTCAGGGCCTTTTTCCAAAATAAGCACTTTCGCTTCGGGTTTCAACGAGGTAATCTCCAGGGCGGCAAAAATTCCCGCCGGACCTGCCCCGACAATTATCACATCATACTTTTTCATCAAAATTACACCTCCTTCAAAACCCAATTTATGATAGCAGTTAGGTATCAATGTGTCAAGAAAAAAGGGGCTTATAAAGCCCCTTTTTACATGTATACTTTATTAAAAAACAGCTACAAGATACTTAAGTGCTGTTAATAATATTATTCCCGGTAAATCCAAAACACCTGCAATCACCACAGTTACCGGATTTATCGGTAAATGCCAGCCAATTTTATCACCGATTAAATTAAATACCCCAAGTAAAATAAAGCCAATAACAAGCCAAAAAAAGATTTTTTTAAGCACCAAACCCAAAAGCTCCACCGGATATCCCCCCGGTAATACTTATGAAGCTTTTGGACAACTTATTCCAAAACTCTTCGACCTTCTAAGGCTTTTCGGATAGTTAATTCATCGGCATACTCAATATCGCTTCCCACCGGTAAACCGTGGGCAATTCTCGTTACTTTAAAATTTAAAGGTTTTAAAAGGGATGCTAAATACATGGCCGTTGCTTCCCCTTCAACGGTGGGATTAGTGGCAATTATTATTTCCTCCACCGGCTCCCGGGAAAGCCTCAATAACAACTCTCTTACCTTTAAATCTTCCGGCCCTATCCCTTTAATTGGCGATAAAACTCCGTGAAGAACATGATATATCCCATTAAAGCTCCCGGTTCGCTCCATAGCTGCCACATCTTTGGCTTCTTCTACAACCATTAAAAGCCGGTGATTGCGACCGGGATTCCGGCAAATGGCACAGGGATCAGTATCGGTCAGGTTAAAACAGATGGAGCAGTATCTGGTATTTTTCCGGGCAGTTATTATTGCTTCTGCTAAAGCCCGTGCTTCTTCTTCAGGAATTTCTAAAAGATAGAGGGCTAATTTTTGCGCCGTTTTTGGACCAATCCCCGGAAGTTTGGCAAGATGTTCGATAAGTTTTGCTACCGGTTCTGCAAAATACAATTTCCCGCTTCCCCCTTAAAACAATCCGGGAAGGTTTAAATTAAGGCCGCCGGTAATCTTATTCATCTCTTCCGCTACCATATCTTTTGATTTTCTCAAAGCTTCGTTCACGGCAGCGGTAATCATATCCGCCAGCATTTCCACATCTTCCGGGTCTACCGCTTGGGGATTGATGGTTAAGGATACCAATTCCTGCTTGCCGTTCACCACGGCCTTAACCATTCCCCCACCGGAGGTAGCTTCAACGGTTTTTTCATTTAGTCCTTCCTGAAGCTTAGCCATATCCTGCTGCATTTTCTGTACCTGCTTTAACATTTTTTGCATATTACCCATGTTGCCAAACATCTTTATTCCTCCTCTTTATTGATAATGACAACTTTATCATCACCAAAAAGCTCTTTTGCTTTCTTTAGAGCTTTTGGTTCATCTGTTTTTTCTTCTAAAGAATGTTTTTTTACGTTAAAAGTAATTTTTAAACCTTCCCCCAGAGCTTCGGTAAAAACTTCCTTAATTATCGCTTTGACCTGAGAGCCTTTTTTGTAGTGAATAATCCAGTTTAGAGGCTCTTCATCGGTAAAAACTATTTTTATGCTATCGGCAGTTTTAAAGGGAATACCTTTACTTAAGTGAATCGCAAGAGGGGGAGAAATTTCCCGGGTTTTCTGTAAAACTTCCTGCCATTCAGAAGTTTTTAAAAGATTTATGGCACCTAAAGATTTTTCTTCATTTAACTTCTGCTTTTCCTTTTTACTTTCCTCTTTGCTATCCTCTACTGGTTTTAAAATGGTCGCTGGCTTTAACAATTTTCCCTCTAAATTCCTCGCCACTTTTAAAAGACCTACTTCCGCCCAGATCCGGGGAAAACTTGCATAACGGACTTCCCGCTCAAGACGAGCTATATCATCCCACAAAAGAAAAAGTTTATCCTCCTCCCAAAGGGCCGCTTCACTCCTTAATTTTTCCAGTACTTCAGGCATTAGTTCTTCAACTTCTATACCGTTTTTTATTAAATTTAAATAACGAACATACTGTAAAATTTGCTGAACAAAAAGCTTGACATCAAGCCCCCGCTCCACCACTTCCGCTATTTCGTTGATTATTTTTAGTTGGTTATTTTCCCGGATAGCAGAAATAAGTTCTAATATTTTCCTCCAGCTGACAAACCCCAGGACTTTTAAGGTATCTTCTACCGTAATTTTGGGATTAAACACCAGTATCTGATCCATTAAACTTAAAGCATCTCTAAGTCCGCCTTCAGAAGCCTCGGCAATTAAATGTAGGGCTTCCGCTTCATACTGAAGCTTCTCTTTTTCCGCAATATTTTTTAAATGCTCCCAGATTGTTTTGGTGCTGATTCTTTTAAAATCAAAGCGCTGGCAACGGGAAACAATGGTCACCGGCACTTTGTTAAACTCGGTGGTTGCTAAAATAAAAATTACATGTTCCGGCGGCTCTTCCAGAGTTTTTAAAAGGGCGTTAAACGCTTCATTAGTCAGCATATGCACTTCGTCAATGATGTATACTTTGTATTTACCCTGGGCCGGAACCAGTTTGATAGATTCCCGCAATTCCCGGATTTCATCTATCCCCCGGTTGGATGCGGCATCTATTTCAAACACATTTAAAAGGCTCTGGTTGTTAATCCCAATGCACGAAGGGCACTGGTTGCACGGCTCTCCCTCTACAGGGTGTTCGCAGTTTACCGCTTTGGCCAGAACCTTGGCGGTAGTGGTTTTCCCCGTCCCCCGGGGTCCAGAGAAAAGGTAAGCATGGGCCACCTGCATTGTGGCCACCGCATTTTTTAAGATTTTCACAATGGTTTCCTGTCCGACAATCTCCGAAAAGGTTTTTGGCCGCCATTTGCGGTATAACGCCAGATACATAACTTTCACCCGAAAAATTTAATCTATAGCTAAAATCCTAACACTTCAATATAATAAATTATAAAGACTTTGGCTCTAACGCAAAGGAGACTACCATGATTATAGGCGTCCTTACTTTAGAGCTTTATATCCCTCAATCCCAATCGTTAAAAGAAAAGCGGATGGTCTTAAAAAGTATCACCGAAAAAATAAAACATAATTACAACGTTTCCATCGCCGAAGTAGGAAATCAAAACCTCTGGCAAAGGTCTACCCTGGCTTTAGCAGCGGTATCTTTAAAAAAAGACGATATAGAAAAGGTTTTTGCCAAGATCGAAAACATCATCGAACAGAATGGTAACGTCTTAATTACCGAAAGGTTCAAAGAATTTATTTAAGTTTGGGCCGAACAAAAATAAGATAAACTATTATTCCCAGTGGAAAGGTAACGAATAAAAGAACAGTGGCAATTAATCCTAAAAGAAAGCCTTTTTTATTGCGTATCCCTAAACCAATGTAGAGAGCGATAAAAAAGTTTAGCAGAATAATCCAGGGATTAGACCACAGAATAAGGTATTTCGTTAACATTTTTCCACCTTTACTCTTTTAACGTATTAAAGTTAAATACCCACTAGCCAAAAGGACGTTCATTTGCTGAACTTTTTTAATAAAGTCCTTTTGTTCTTCTGTTAATTCAGGTAAGGATAATTCTTTAGTTACAACCAAGCCAGCAGGAATAAATTTTTCCGCTTTAATTTCCATATCCTGAACAATCGCTCTATGGCCTACAAAAACCCATTCATTTAGTACCGCTTTAAATACCAACGCCCCAAAACCAATAAAGCAGTTTTCCCTGATATCTACCGGACCGTGAATAATTGCACCGTGGGCTATTGATACGTTGCTGCTAATTTTTACTTCTGTTCCCGCCAAAGCATGGATTATTACCCCATCCTGAACATTTACATTATTACCAATCGTAATCGGGCTTACCTCTCCGTTTTCGGGCTCATCGGCCCGGATAACCGCGTTGGGACCGATAAAACAATTGTCCCCTATTATCACCTTACCAATTATTTGAGCCGAGTGATGAATATAAGTATTTTGCCCAATCACCGGAAAATCGCCAAATGGGTTAGGAGATAACATTTAACCCCTCCGTAGTACCATTTTTATATATATTTTAATATTTTTCGGTGAAAAAAAATAGCCTTTAAGCTTAAAATTAAAAGGAGGTACCGCTATCCGATACCTCCTTTTAATTTTAATGCCGTGCAACTGCCGTCGAGTTTATCGTACGAGCGTTACCCCGGTAGTTGGCTCGATTCAGGCACCCTTGCGGCACCCGGAGGGATTTCCCTTAGTGCTGCTTCCTTCCGGACCTGACACGGTTCGGGAGTCTCCGCTGCGCAAGACCCAAATCTCATTGCTACTTGCCGGGGCCGGTCCTCACAAGGTAAACCCTCGGGCAGCCTTCAGCCCCGCTATAGCGGATTGCGGGTACAGGGCACCGCTACCTCCCCGCCTAGCACGGCAAATTTTAGCATCTTTAATTAAATTAATGGCGGAGAGGGCGGGATTTGAACCCGCGAGACAGGGATTGACCCGTCTACTCGCTCTCCAGGCGAGCGCCTTCAACCACTCAGCCACCTCTCCGCGTGCTTGAACACAAAATTAAATATTTAATTCCATGCAGATGATATTATACAACTATTTTAATGCTCAAGCAAGAGGAATTAAACTGGCGGAGAGAGTGGGATTTGAACCCACGAGGCGGGTTTTGGCCCGCCTACTCGATTTCGAGTCGAGCGCCTTCGACCACTCGGCCATCTCTCCGCACTTTTTATGCTTAATTATTTTAGCATAATTTTACCTGGTGGACAATAATTAAAATTTTCCTCTGTTCCTTTTTTCCCTGAAAAAATCTGTTATTATTTTACTCGCCTCAGCGGCAAGTACCCCGGATATCACCTCTACCCGGTGGTTTAAGCGAGGATTTCGCACTAAATCAAATAAAGTATCCACCGCTCCCGCTTTAAGGTCAGGAGCTCCGTATACCAGGGTTTTAATTCTGGCCTGATAAATCGCTCCGGCACACATAGGACACGGTTCTACGGTAACATAAAGGGTACAGTCCTTTAACTGCCAGTTTTTAAGTTTACTGGCAGCTTCTTTTAAAGCTACTATTTCCGCATGGGCCGTAGGGTCAGAAAAGGTCTCCCGGAGATTGTGCCCCCGCCCAATGATTTCCCCGTTATATACCACAACGGCGCCCACCGGGACTTCCCCTTGGAGCGCCGCTTTCTCTGCTTCCTTTAAAGCTTCAGCCATAAACTTTTCATGGTCCATGGAATCACCTGAAGAAATAAAATGGTGCGCCCGGGAGGACTCGAACCACCGACTCGCGGTTTAGGAAACCGCTGCTCTATCCACCTGAGCTACGGGCGCACTGTTTTGCAACAAATATTTTATGCCAAAGATAAATACCTGTCAAGATAGTAATTTTTGTAAGGCTTTAGCAAAATCTTCCTTTAAATCTTCAATATTCTCAATCCCCACGCTAACCCGCACCTGATTATCTGTTATGTTAAGAATTTTCTTTTCATCCGGCGGTATCTTTTGGTAAATGGTAGAATCCAGATGACAAACCAAGGTTCTGACATCGCCGATGTTGGTGGCAAGCCGCGCTATGTTAAGATTTTTTATAAAATTAAAAGCCGTCTCTTTATCTTTAAAACTTAATACAATTAAATTTCCGCCCTTGCCGCCAAGATAATTAACACAATTTTGCCACTCCACGCTATCCCCAAGACCCGGGTAATTAACTCTTATTTCCTGAAAGCTCTGTAAGAATTCGGAAAGCTCCCGGGCATTTTGCACCATACGTTCCATTCTTAAAGCCAAAGTTTCACTTCCAATTAATACCTGCCAGGCAGCGAAAGGAGATAAACACATACCCATGTCAGTTGCTAATTCCTTTTTTACATAAGCCGAAAAGGCAAGGGGTCCCGCTTCCCGCACTAAAGGATAAAGATTCTGGAAGCGTTCGTCCCATTCAAAGTTTCCGCCATCGACAATACACCCGCCAATAACCGTTCCCTGACCGGATATATATTTCGATAAGGAATGAATAACAATATTGGCCCCCAAAGAAAGGGGTTTCACCAAAAGAGGGGCTACAGTATTGTCCACCACCAGAGGTATTTTGTGCGCCTTTAAAAGAGAAACCAATCCAGCAAAGTCTGGTATTTTCAGAGTAGGATTGCCAATTGATTCCACAAATACCAGGCGAGTGCTGGAGGTTAGGTGCTTTTTGACTAACTCTGGATCCGGTGCAGGCAGTAACTTATAGGTTATCCCACAGGTTTTAGTTAAATTTTTCAATAAATTTAAAGTCCCGCCAAATAAACCAGCACACACCAAAAATTCTGCTCCGGGCTGGGCAAAAGCCATAAAGGTAAGGGCGATAGCCGCCATTCCCGAGGAAGTGGCAGTGGCCATAACTCCCCCCTCGAGCCGGGCAACCTTTTCTTCTAAAGCCGCGACCGTAGGATTGGCCACCCGGCTATAAAAAAAGCCGGGGGATTTGCCGCCAAAAATTTGTTCAAGCTTTTCCGGCTCTTTGTAAAAATAAGCAGTCTGTAAACTGGGTCCTTCGATCGCACGTTTTACCAGAAAAGTTTCGATGTGCACTTTTCCCCAACCCCCTTATTTCACCGTAATAATTATTTTATAAATCTCCTCCCCTTCTTCCTCAATCTTCTCTACCCTATGGCCATCCATTTTAAGGCTTTTCGTAACATCCGCTAAGGTATTTTTTCCTGCTAAAATTGCGGCAATTTTATCCCCGGAATTTAAGTTTGCAATTTCCGCCTGAAGAATTACATAAGTCATTGGGCAAACATACTCCCTTAAATCAATAGTTTTAATTACCTTCATTTTCCCCTTCCCCTTCGTTCAAATATTGTTCTAATTTAGCAAAACCTACCCTCTCCAAAGTTTTATAAAACCGTTCGCCTGTTTTTCCTTCCTTCCGGTAAAACTCCAGAGTCTTATCAAAAATAGCAAACATTTTTTCTTTTGAACTTATAAAAGGAATTAATTTTTTCCCAATATTAATTTTCCGGCCAAAGCTTCCGCCAAAGCTTAAACTGTAACCGTATTCTCCTCTATAAGCTTCAAAGGGACAGGCTTTAACGCAATCGCCACAACCGATACACACCTCATAATCAACACTTATTTCCTGCTGGTTTAAGGTAATGGCATTAACCGGGCAAATTTTAGTACACAACCCGCAGGCGGTACAATTTTCTTTTATCCAGTTTGGGCGGCATACTCCTTTTATCCCCAGGTCGTTTTCCTCGGCCTTTAAACAGTTGTTGGCACAGCCGGTAATGCCAAATTTAAATTTATGGGGAAGAGTTTGGCCGTAATAGCGGGCAGCAATTTCCCGGGCCAATTCCTGGGTTTCAATGCAGCCGTTGGGGCAAATACTCCGTCCCTGGCAGGCGGTAACCGTCCTGACCCTTGGCCCGCAGGCTCCCAGTTCTAAGCCGTAGCTTTTAAGTTTCTCAATCACTTCTTCTAAATCGGCAATATGGATATACGGTATCTCAACCCCCTGCCGGGCGGTTAAATGGAGAGTACCGTTTCCGTACCGGGAAGCCACTTCCTCTAAACCCCTTAGCTGCTCTAAGGTTAAATTACCGCCGGTTACTTTTAGGCGCACGGCAAAATATCCATCTTCCGTCTGCCGCATGATGCCACCGCTTTTTAACGCTTTATAATCAACTTTTTTTACCGTAATCTCTTCTTCGCCGACCTCTCCTTGCAAAACTTTAAATCCTTTGAAAGTTGGGGGATTGTCTTTCAAAGAAAAAATTACATAAACCAGATTAGGGTCTAACATCAACTCCCGGTCTTCAGCAGAAGGTCTTGCCGGAGTCATAGGATGACTGTGAAAATTCCCTAAAAGCACCTCGTTTTTTGCCCGCATTTTTTTGATAATTTCGTATTGTTCTTTGGCCTCAATGTCAAAACGGCTTTCCGATTGGGCAATATTTTGAGCAAAATAAACCGATTTTACAATCTTAACTCCGTTTTCAATTTTTCCCCCAAGTAAACCGCAGGCTTCAATGGGATACTGTTCCCGGCAGTATTTTAAAATATTTTCGATTTGATATTCAAAAAATACCAGCACTTTAATTTTCCCCCTTTAAATCACAAACCGGCTGACTGTAATCTACTAAAATAATCTCTTCGGGGTCTTTAGAACAAAGACAGCTTTGTCTTTTCTTTAAAGGAATTTTGTTAAATTCCATTAATTTTAAATCAACAAACAATAAATTTCCTGCCAAAGTATCCATTCCCAGAAGATACTTGATACACTCCGTCACCTGCAGCGAGCCTATAACTCCAGCTACCGCTCCAATAACCCCCGCTTCTTTACAGCTGGGAACACTTCCGGGAGGCGGTGGTTCTTTAAAAGCACAGCGGTAGCAGGGTGTTTCCCCATCGGGCCGATAGGTCAAAGTCTGGCCCCAGAACCGCAAAATTCCGCCGTGGGAAAAAGGTTTTTTAGCTTTTACACAGGCATCGTTAATTAAAAACTTGGCGGGAAAATTATCGGTAYCGTCGATAATAAAATCATACTGCTCGATAATACTTAAAATATTTGCGGAAGTTATCGGTTCATTATAGGTAATCACCTGCACCTCCGGATTAAGAGCTTCAATTTTACTTTTTGCCGATAAAACTTTTTCGGTCCCCACATCCCGGGTAAAGTGAATTATCTGACGCTGCAGGTTGGTTAAGTCCACTACATCGTAGTCGGCAATACCGATGGTCCCTATCCCGGCTGCTGCCAGATACAGGGCCACCGGTGCCCCGAGTCCTCCGGCCCCTATTACCAGAACTTTAGAATTTAATAGTTTTTCCTGCCCTTTTACCCCTACTTCCGGCAAAAGAATATTACGGGAATAGCGGAACAGCTGTTCACGCGAAAGCATATCCGCCACCTCCCATGAAATACATCCATTCTATTTCGTCTCCTTCGGAAACTTTTACGTTATTAAACTCTTCACGCTTTACAAATTCACCATTTAACACTACCGAAACATAATTGGGCATCTCCACCTGAAAATACTCTAAAAGTTCCGCAATTGTAAGGCTTTGGGGAATCTCTTTTTCCGCTCCATTTACCACTATCTTCATAGCCTACCTCTCCTTTCCTTTAAAGACTTTGATAATAGCGACGTAAAACTTCCGCTACCTCCGGACGGGTAAACTCTTCCGGCAACGGCTTTCCTTCCCTAAGCATTTCCCGGACTTTAGTACCGCTTAAGCTTAAATGATGTTCCGGACCGTGAGGGCAGGTTTTTTTCGTAGCCATTTGCCCGCATTTAGAGCAGTAAAAAGCGTTATCAAATTTTACAATCTTAATTTCCAAAGCATTTTCTGGAAAAGTATCAAAAATCTCCTGCGCTTCAAAGGGACCGTAAAAATTTCCCACCCCGGCATGGTCCCGGCCGACAATAAAATGGGTGCAACCGTAGTTTTGCCGGATAATCGCGTGGTGAACCGCTTCCCTGGGTCCCGCATAACGCATAGGTGCAGGCAACGTAGCAAAGACAAACCGGTCTTTAGGGTAATAGTTGTTCAGTAAAGCTTCATAACATTTCAGCCGAACATCGGCAGGAATATCATCCCCCTTGGTTTCACCAACGAGGGGATTAACAAAAAGCCCGTCAAAAATCTCCAGAGCGATTTTTTGCAAATATTCATGGGCCCGGTGGATGGGGTTTCTTGTTTGAAAGCCAACTACCGTCTTGTAATTTCTGCTTTTAAATATTTCCCGGGTTTTCTGGGGGAAAAGAGAGAGATTTAAATCAATCTCCCTGAAAGCCGGCGGGTAAATTTTAATCTTACCGGCAACTGCCCATTCGTCCTCTCCGAGAATTTTTTGCACCCCCGGATGCTCAGGGGAAGAAGTTTTAAATACTTTTTCCACTTCTAAAATTTTATTTAACTTAAACGCCCGGGGGCTTTCCAAAAGACCTAAAAGCTCACCGTTTGCAGCAGTTAGTAAAACTTTTTCTCTGCCGTCGTAAAGCCGGGCTTCTTCTTCACTGACCCTTAAGACTATGGGAATCGACCATAAGAACCCGGAGCTTAAGGTAAACTGTTCTAAAGTTGAATAATAATCGTCTTCATCCATAAACCCTTCTAAGGGAGCGTAAAGTCCAACCCCCAAAAGAAATAAATCAAAATATTCGGTTTTTGAAACCGATAGCTTTAAAAAGTTTTGCCCTTTTAGCTCCTCATATTCTTCTGACGTTAAGATATTACTGACTTCTTTTCGCCCGTGATAATTAACCATAGTTACTCCTCCTCCAGAACTTTAAATTTAAACCCTTTATCGTAAAACAATTCTGCATTAACCAGGGCTACCGAAGGATGCAAAGCAAGGTATATAGCTTTTTGAGGGCACTTTTTGACGCAAGCCGCACAGTCGTAGCAAAAAGCTTCATGGTAAATAAATACTTCACCCCTATCCCGATAAAGTAAGTTTAAAGGACAAATCGCTTCGCAGGGAGCTACTTTAGCTTTAGGACAACCGTTACACCGCTCCTTCGAAAAGCGCGGAGGCATTTAACTTCCTCCTTTCCACAACAGGCCTGCCCTCTTTTAATTGGGAGATAAGAAGGTAGTCTTCCGGCGCTTTACCGGGGTAGTCCCCCCGCTCCTGATAACAGGGCAAACGGCTTTCAGTTCTAAAAGCCATATGTTTAATAAGAAAAGTCGCCAGCAATATTTGATTTTTTACCTCAAAAAATTGCAATAAATCAAAATCGCTAGTAATTTTTGCAAGTCCTAATTTTTCCTTTAACGAATAAAGCTTTTCTTCGCCAATTTCTAAACTTCGACCGGTATACCGGTAATTAGTTTTCTTACCGCCGGCATACTCTTCCATGATTACGTTTAAGCCGTACTTTAAAGATAACGGAGAAACCAAACCTTTAAGGTTACTGGTAAGGTTTAAGACAATTTCCTGAATTTCAAGTCGACCTCCACCTTCTTTCCCCGCTGCATCCTCTGCCGCAATTAACCCTTCAGCCATAGCCCCGGTAACGTATTTCTTGGGTGAACCGGCGGCAATATCCCCACAAGCCCAGAGGTTTTCCACCGCGGTTTTCCGGTTTTTATCTACCATGACTCCTGAAAGCCCATGTCCACCGTTAATCAGGGGTTCAAAACCATCTACTTCCAGGTAAATTTTTTCGCCTTTATCTTCCCGTAAAAGTAAAGCTGCACCGGGACGCATATCAAAATAAGCCCTTATGAGTTCATCCCGGTAAACACCCTCAACCACAAAAACCGGAACTTCCCCGGCCCGCCTTTCCTCTATAACAGCTTTAAGCCGTTCGGCGGTATTGGCCGGTTGATATTTTGTTTTTAACTCTTCACCTTTTTGATTAACAAGCTTGCCTTTGACATTCATAGCCAAAGTTCCGGTTGGAGCGGCCACTCCTTTAACTCTTAGAGGAATAAAACGAATTTCTAATGATTTTAAATAAGCACCGGCCTTTACCGCCAGTACATGCCCAACTCCGCTGTTAGATAGGGGATACCAGGTACTCCCGGGATGATAGGGATTTGCCCCCTGGTAAAGTCCAGCAGCGCCCCCGGTTGCCAGGATGTATTTATCTCCGGCTATTCTTAAAAACTTCCGGGAAGTTAAGTCATAGGCCAGTACTGCAACTATTTGATT
Source organism: Carboxydothermus hydrogenoformans Z-2901 (assembly GCF_000012865.1). GTDB lineage: Bacteria > Bacillota > Z-2901 > Carboxydothermales > Carboxydothermaceae > Carboxydothermus > Carboxydothermus hydrogenoformans. The sequence goes on from NC_007503.1 coordinate 2,383,858, forward strand.
TTGCTCCGTTTCGACATCAAAAACAAACGTGCGGTTAAAAATTTTTATTCCGGTTTTTAAAGCTTTTTGGGCAATGACTTCTTTTAAGTTTTCCCCGTAAACGATAATGCTCCGTTTTCCCCGGCGGAAAAATTTCCCATTGTCTTTGGGAATATTTGCCCCCCAGCTTTCTAAAAGCTCCACCGTTTCGTTTAACCTTTTGGCTAAACTTAACGGTAGTTCATCCTCAATTAAACCGGGAAATTCCTTTTTTAAAAAATCTACATAACTTTCCGGAGTGTCATCGAGTAAAACGTTGTTTAAAGCATTAACCCCGGCAGCTAAGCAACCGCTTCTCAGCACATGAGCACGCTCCACTACTACCACTTCTTCACGGGGTAAAAGCTCTTTTAGTCTTATCGCTGCGGTTAACCCTGCAACGCCACCACCTATTATTACCGTTGCCACCTCACCCACCCCCGATCAGATAAGAATTTTTAGCGAAAGAGCCGTTGTTAGGGAAAGAAAAATTACCCGTACCACTTTCGGGGAGAGGTAAAAATTTAATTTTCCGCCAAGTAAAGCACCAGGAATAGACCCTAAAATTAGGTAAATTAGAATTTTCGGATTAAGATTACCGAATTTAAAATGGAGAAAACCAAGAACCAGGGCCAGTATTAGGCCGTGAAAAATATCGGTACCCACTAATTCCCGGCTATCAAACTTTCCGGTCATATAAAGGTATAAGCCCACCAAAATACCAGCACCTATGGAAGTTAGGCCAACAATTATGCCGGTAACAAATCCCGTTAAAATAATTCCCAAGTCTTCCTGCGGTAAACTAAGTAAACTCCCTTTAAAATTCAAAAACTCTTTTAACAAAGAAATAATACTTACGGCAATTATAAACCCCGCTAAAACATGGGTAAGCAAAGCGGAACTACCAGCGGTTTTTTTTAAGTGTTCTAATATTAAAACCCCAGTAATTCCTCCGGGAATACTCCCATATAAAAGTTTTTTAGCGGTAGAAAAATTGATTTTATTTTCTTTTTTATAAGGATAAAGGGCCATCCCCTTGGTAATCGAGGCAAAAACCAGATCATTTCCTACAACTTGCCCTGGGGCCACTCCTAATAGCAATAAAAGCGGTGCTAAGATAGACCCTCCCCCTACTCCCGTCAGCCCAATAGATAAACCGGTAATAAATCCGGCTAAAATAAATCCGACCATGAAAAATTCCCCCAGAGATATTTATTAATTCTTATCGGAATACTTATATTTAAAGGTATAAATTTTTGCGTAAATAAGTAAGAATTATATCTACACACTCTTCTAAGGATTGCTCGGCGGTTTTCAGCGTAATTTCCGGTTTTACCGGCGGCTCATAAGGAGAGGTGATCCCGGTAAATTCGGGTATCTTCCCTTCCCGGGCTTTTTGATAAAGACCTTTTACATCCCTTGCTTCACACACTTCCAGTGGACAGTCTACAAACACTTCAATAAATTTCCCCGCCGGTAATATCGAGCGGACCTTATCCCTGTCAGCCCGGAAAGGTGAAATAAAAGCAGTGATGACAATAATCCCAGCATCTACAAAAAGTTTGGCTACTTCTCCGATCCGGCGAATATTTTCCTGGCGGTCTTTTTCGGAAAAGCCCAGGTCTTTATTTAAGCCCATGCGGATATTATCGCCATCCAAAACGTAAGCAAGCTTACCTTGCCGGTACAATACCGCTTCCAGTTCCCGGGCTATCGTTGATTTTCCCGAACCCGAAAGCCCGGTAAGCCAAATAACCACTCCTTTTTGCCCCAGTAATTTTTCGCGATCTTCCGCCGTTATTTTACCTTCGTGCCAGAAGAGATTATTTGCCACAATCAATCACCCCTATTTCCGATATATTTATATGTATTTACTTTCATTTTATTAATTTTTGTAGTATTGTCAAGTATTTTTACTGGTTTTTATGGAATTAAAAAAATAAAAGCGGGTTGTAAACCCGTTCCGAAAAAAAATAAAAAACCGGGGACTTTTACCCCGGCTTTATTTACCACATGGCGCGCCCGGCAGGACTCGAACCTGCAACCTCCAGATTCGTAGTCTGTTACTCTATCCAGTTGAGCTACGGGCGCCTTTATAAAATTAAATGGCGGAGAGAGCGGGATTCGAACCCGCGGTACAGGTTTTTAGCCTGTACAATCGCTTAGCAGGCGACCGCCTTCGACCAACTCGGCCATCTCTCCGCAACCAAATCGCCATGGCGGAGGGGGTGGGATTCGAACCCACGGCTCGCAGGGCGAGTCACCGGTTTTCAAGACCGGCTCCTTAAACCACTCGGACACCCCTCCCTGCCCGCCACTTTCTGCGATAGCATAAATAATATATCACAGCTCAAACAAAAGTGTCAAGTAAAGGATTTTTGTTAAGTCCAAGGTAAAGGGTAAGAAAATATCTTTTAATTCATTATAAATATCCGCATATAAAATAGTCCTATTTCGTCCCTCAGGAAGGTCTCGCAAAAAAAACTGCCCCGATATCAAGGTCGCTATCACAAACCTCTTTTAAGCGTAAAAATTTTTCCATAAAACCCACGCCTTATTTTTTATAAATCCGGTCCACTCCCATATAAGGCCGTAAAACTTCCGGTACCGTAACCGAACCATCTTCATTCTGATAATTTTCTAAAATAGCCGCCACCGTCCGGCCCACCGCCAGGCCCGAGCCGTTTAAGGTGTGGACAAACTCCGGCTTGGCCTTGGGATGCTCTTTGTAGCGGATCTTAGCCCGCCGGGCCTGGAAATCTTCAAAATTACTGCAGGAAGATATTTCTTTATAATCATTGTAACTGGGAAGCCATACTTCTATGTCGTAAGTTTTGGCAGCACTAAAGCCCAGGTCCCCGGTGCAAAGCACCACCACCCGGTAAGGTAGTCCCAAAAGTTGCAGGACCCTTTCCGCATCCCGGGTGAGTTTTTCCAGCTCCTCATACGAGTTTTCCGGTTTGACAAACTTAACTAACTCTACTTTATTAAACTGGTGCTGGCGGATTAAGCCCCGGGTATCCCGTCCGGCCGCTCCCGCTTCCGCTCTAAAGCATGCGCTGTAAGCACAGTGGTATATGGGAAGCTTATCCCCGTCTAAAATTTCTTCCCGGTAAAGGTTAGTTACCGGTACTTCCGCCGTGGGAATAAGGTAATAATTTAACCCTTCAAGTTTAAACATATCTTCAGCAAACTTTGGCAGCTGCCCGGTACCCATCATCGAATCGGCATTGACGATAAACGGTGGAAATACCTCGACGTAGCCGTGTTCCCGGGTGTGGAGGTCAAGCATAAAGTTAATAACCGCCCGCTCCAACATCGCCCCTAAACCTTTGTAGAAAGTAAAGCGGGCCCCGGTTACCTTACTCCCCCGGGCAAAATCCAGGATATCTAACTCTTCCCCTATTTCCCAGTGGGCCTTTGGGGTAAAGGTAAACTTTCGCGGTTCACCCCACCGCCGCACTTCTACATTTTCGCTGCTGTCTTTACCAACCGGCACCGACTCGTGGGGGATATTGGGAATAGTAAGAAGGATGGCATGTAACTTTTCTTCAATTTGGGCCACTTCATCATCAAGTTTCTTAATTTCATCGGATAACGCCCGCATTTCTAAGATTAAATCATCCGCCGGGAGCCCCTGTTTTTTAAGCCTGCCAATTTCTTCGGAAACGGTGTTTCTCTTATATTTTTTTTGCTCAACATCCACCAAAAGCTTTCTTCGCTCTTCATCCAAGCGCAAAAACTCATCGAGGTTTAAGTTTGCCCCCCGCTTTTTTAATGCTTCCACCACTATTTCCGGGTTTTGCCGTACTTTTTTAATATCGAGCATTTACAAATCCCCCTATTACTTCCGTTTTGGTAAATTTTTCACGTTCATTATAACATTTTTTACGGCATTTGAAAATTTTAAAGGTAAAGTTATAAACTCACCGCCTTTACTTCATAAATCCCCGGAATTGCTGCAATTGCTTTAATGCTGTCACCATCCGCCGGATGATCCAGCGATAAAACCATGACCGCATCTCCGCCGGGAGTTATTCGGCCAAGCTGCATTCCGGCAATATTTATTCCCTTTTCCCCCAAGATTATGCCAACTTTTCCAATCATTAAAGGCTGGTCTTTATGCGGAACAAAAAGTTTATACCCTTCGGGTACCACATCAACCCGGTACTGGTCTATTTGGACAATTCGCGGCTCATTATTTCTGAACAAAGTTCCGGCAATAATTCGTTCACCCTTTTCGGTAGTTACTTTTAAGGTAATGAGGTTGGTGTAATCCGCACCGTTTTCCATTACCGTTTCCCTGACTTTAATTCCTCTTTCTTTGGCAACTACCGGCGCATTAACATAATTTACCCTTTCCATCAAAAGCGGATCTAATAATCCTTTTAAGGCAGCTAAGGTTAAAGGACGGGTTTCTTCTTTAAAAGCCGAACCATTGTAAACTATTTCCGCGGCCAGAAGCCCTCCCGATAAAATCTGGGCCAGGAAGTTTCCGAGTTTTTCTGCAAGATTAATGTAAGGCTTTAGCCGTTGATAGCTTTCTTTGTCCATCGCCGGGAAGTTAACGGCATTCTGGGCAAGCCCGCCCTTTAATACGCTGGCAATTTCCCGGGCCACATCGATAGCGACGTTAATCTGTGCTTCTTTAGTAGAAGCTCCCAGGTGGGGAGTTACAATCACGTTTGGGAGCTCAAATAAAGGAGACTCGGTAAGAGGCTCCTTGCTAAAAACATCCAGTGCCGCTCCGGCAATTTCTCCGGCTTTTAACGCTTCGTACAGCGCTTCTTCGTCAATAATTCCTCCCCGGGCGCAATTGATGATAAACGCTGACTTTTTCATGAGCTTTAACCGCTCCCGGTTGATTAAATTCCGGGTTTCGTTATTTAAAGGAAGGTGCATGGTAACAATATCGGAATTTTGTAAAAGTTCTTCTAATGACATTAACGTAATACCAAGCATTTGAGCCCGTTCTTCGGAAATAAAGGGGTCATAACCGATTACCCGGGTTTCAAAGGCTTTAACTCTTTTGGCTACCGCCGTTCCTATCCGGCCAAGGCCGATAATCCCCACCGTCTTGCCCCGGAGCTCATAGCCGGTAAACTCTTTTCTCAGCCATTTTCCTTCTTTTAAGGCAGCGTGGGCCTGGGGAATATTTCTTAGTAAGGCCATCATCAGGGCAAAGGTATGCTCCGCCGCCGCAATTGTATTACCTTCCGGGGAATTAACCACAATAATTCCTTTTTTGGATGCAGCAGCCAGGTCAATGTTATCTACCCCTACCCCGGCCCGTCCTATTATCTTTAAGTTTTCTGCGGCTTCAATAATTCTTGCGGTAACCTTTGTTTCGCTCCGAACAATTAACGCATCGTACTGGGGAATAATTTTAATTAATTCTTCTTCCGAAAGCTTTGTTTTTTCGTCAACTATAAATCCTTCTTCCCGTAAAATATTTAAGCCCTTTTCCGCTATCGGGTCGGAAGCCAGAATTCGCACTACGCTTCACCTCCGGTAATTACTTCCATTGCCTTTTTAACACCAGCACCCAGCTCCACCGGATAGCCAATTTCTTTTAAGGCCATTTCTAATGCTCCTATTGCCACAATAATATCGAGCTTATCAACATAACCCATATGACCAATTCTAAAAATCTTACCTTTCAGGTCTTTTTGGCCACCGGCAAAGGTAACGCCGTATTTGGTTCTTAACACTTTTCTTAACTGTTCCGGATCATAACGGTCATCCCCGGCTACTGCCGTTACCGTATCGGAAGCATTTTCCTCCGCCGGGAAAAGTTTTAAACCTAAAGCTTTTACTCCTTCCCGGCAGGCTTTTGCCAGTAATTTATGCCTCTTAATTACCTTGTCCAGACCTTCCTCTAAGATTAAATCAAGAGCCGCTTCCAGCCCGAAAAACAGCGATACTGCCGGTGTATAAGCGGTATTCCATTCCGCCAAGGCTTTCTTAGCCGCCGGTAAGCTAAAATAAAATTTCGGGTTTTTGTTATCCTGAGCTGCCTCTAATGCTTTTTGACTGAAGGAAATAAACGCTAAGCCCGGAGGCAGCATAAGCGCTTTTTGGGAACCAGTAACTACCACATCCACTCCCCAGCCATCGGTATCAAACTCCATGCCTCCTAAACTTGAAACCGCATCAACGATAAGTACCGCCCGGTGGTTTTTGGTTAATGCCGCAATCCCGGCGATATCGTTTTTAACCCCGGTTGATGTTTCATTGTGGGTAGCCAAAACCGCCTTGTAATTGGGATTCTGCCTTAACTTTTCCTCGACCACCGCTAAATCCACCGCATTACCCCAGCCAAAATCTACCATATCGACTTTGGCACCGTATTCCTTGGCAATCTTGGCAAATCGTTCACCAAAATTACCGGTGGATAAAGCCAAAACCTCATCTCCCGGATTTACAACGTTGGCTACGGCCATTTCCATGCCTCCGGTACCGGAGTTGGTGAGAATAAAAATGTCATTTTGCGTTTTAAAAACCTGTTTTAACTTTGCTACCACCCGCTCATGCAGCTTGGCAAAATCACCGCTCCGGTGGCCAATCATCGGCCGGCTCATGGCCAAGGTAACCTCCGGCGGAATAGGTGTAGGTCCGGGAATCATAAGATATTTTTTTTGCACGAAAAACCCTCCCTTTAAAATGTAAAATTTTTAAAATTTATGCTTTAATGAAAAATATTTACTTTTGATGTTTAAAAATTTTCCTTTTCTAATCTCCTGCCCCAAACCCCTAAACAAAAAACTCCTTTCATCCCTCAAGGGACGAAAGGAGTCCTTTCGCGGTGCCACCCTTCTTGGCAGAATAACTCTGCCCACCTCGTTTGGTTAACGGCTCGGCCGTTACCGGCTACTTTACTTTCGCCGGTACCTCTTGGGGGCGGATTCGCAAAGCATTCCCACCGGTTTCCACCAGCCACCGGCTCTCTTCAGGGAAGAGGCTTGCTACTACTCCCCGGCATAGAGTTTACAATTTATTTTGCTTATTAATCTAAAAGATTGCAAACAGTTTTGTCAAGGGGGTAATTGTGTATACATTTTATTTTTTTAAAGATTGGTCTTTGGAAAAAATTAAGCGCACCAAATTGTGCGCTTTACCATTAACTATAAGCCTTTACAAACTTTTTCAATGAAATAACGGTGAATCCGCAAGTCATCGGTTAACTCCGGATGGAATGCCGAAACCAACATGTTATCCTGCCGGGCCATAACTATTTTATCATCTACTTTAGCCAGTACCTGAACGCTGGGCTTCACCTCTAATATATACGGCGCCCGGATGAAAACCGCCCGCACCGGCTCCTGACCCACTTCGGGTATTTCCAGATCTACTTCAAAACTATCCACCTGCCGGCCAAAAGCGTTTCTGGCAACTTTTATATCCATCGTTCCTATTCTCGGCTGGTTGCTGTTTTCTATTTCCTTGGCCAAAAGGATCATTCCGGCACAGGTTCCAAACACCGGAAGACCACTTAAAATTCTTTCCCGCAGGGGTTCCATTAAATTAAAGTCCCCCAAAAGCTTTCCAATGGTGGTGCTTTCGCCCCCGGGAATAATTATCCCATCAATCTGAGATAGCTGTTCAGGGCGTCTAATTCTTAACGTTTCAACCCCCAACCGGGCCAGGGTTTGCTCATGTTCACGAAAAGCCCCCTGCATTGCTATTACCCCGATTTTCATCTCCTTTTCCTCCTTCTATTAATTAGCACGTTAACAGAACCGTCCCTATAGGTTACCAGCCTCGCTCGCTCATTCTTTCGGTTTGGGAAATGGTCTTAATATCAATACCGGGCATAGCTTCCCCTAAACCTTTAGAAACTTCAGCCAATACTTTGGGGTCGTCATAATAAGTAGTAGCAGCTACGATGGCTTTTGCTCTGCCCACCGGATCTTTGGATTTAAAAATTCCCGAACCCACAAAAATACCGTCAGCACCAAGCTGCATCATTAATGCCGCATCGGCAGGAGTTGCAATACCGCCGGCAGCAAAATTTACCACCGGTAGCCGACCGTGTTCATGGACGTATAACACTAAATCATACGGAGCGCCCATTTCTTTGGCAGCAGTCATTAGCTCTTCCCTGGGCATGTTCTGAATCCGCCGGATTTCTCCCATTACCTGCCGCATATGGCGAACCGCCTCCACTACGTTGCCCGTTCCCGGTTCACCTTTGGTCCTGATCATCGCAGCCCCTTCGCCAATCCGCCGCAAAGCTTCACCTAAGTTCCGGGCTCCGCAAACAAAAGGCACTTTAAAGGCATGCTTATCGATATGGAAAAGTTCATCGGCAGGAGTTAAAACCTCACTTTCGTCAATGTAATCAACCCCGAGAGCTTCCAAAATCTGCGCTTCGACAAAATGTCCTATCCGAACTTTGGCCATTACCGGTATGGTTACTGCATCCATGATTCGCAAAATCACGTTAGGATCAGCCATCCGAGCAACTCCTCCCGCCGCCCGGATATCCGCCGGTACCCTTTCTAAAGCCATAACCGCACAGGCCCCGGCTTCTTCGGCAATTTTAGCCTGTTCGGGAGTGGTGACATCCATTATGACGCCGCCTTTTAACATTTCCGCAAGGCCCTTTTTAACCACCCATGTTCCTTTTTCACCCATTTTGTGACTCCTCCTAAACACGGTATTAATTTTTATCTTAACTTAATTTTGGTTTTTTCTGCAAGCCTCAAACTTTAATCATTTTCTTCGTCTTCCTGGGCAGCAATCTTAGCTACGGCCGTCAATTGATCATCTTTATTGAGTTTCATTAAAGTAACCCCCTGAGTTGCCCTGCCCTGGGTCGATATTTCCGCAGCTTTTACCCGAATCATTATCCCTTCCCCGGAAATAGCCATTACCTCATCTTCCGGACGTACGGCAACAATACCAACTACTTCCCCATTTTTCTGGGTTACTTTCATATTAATAATACCCTTACCACCCCGGCCCTGGACCCGGTACTCGCTAAAAGGAGTCTTTTTTCCAAAGCCCTTAGAAGTTACCGTTAGAAGTTCCGCCTGCTCGTCCACCACTTCAAGACCAATTACCTCATCCCCGGGGCTTAGGGTTATTCCTTTTACTCCGCGGGCAGTACGGCCCATGGGGCGAACATCGGTTTCCGAAAATCTTATAGCCATTCCTTTTTTTGTCCCAATAATTACTTCTTCCTGCCCGGTGGAAAGCTTAACATCAATTAACTTATCCCCTTCTTCTAACGATAAAGCAATAATTCCGTCTCTTCTGGAACTATCGTATTCGGATAAAACGGTCTTTTTCACAATACCGTTTTTCGTCACCATAAAGAGATAATGGTCATCGGTAAACTCTTTTACCGGAATAATGGCGGTAATCCTTTCGTCCTGGTCAACATAAAGTAAATTTACGATAGGAGTTCCCTTAGCCTGTCTTCCGGCTTCGGGTATCTCATGGACCTTTAAACGATACACCTTCCCTTTATTGGTAAAGAACAGTAAGTAATTATGGGTAGAAGTTACAAACAAATGCCGCACAAAGTCTTCTTCTTTGGTAGCCATGGCGGTAACCCCGCGGCCACCCCGGCGCTGGTTTTTATAGGTATCCACCGGAAGTCTCTTGATGTAACCCTGGTGGGTAATGGTAATTACCATGTCCTCTTCGGCAATTAAATCTTCCTCATCAAAGATAGATTCTTCATTGGTGATTTGCGTCCGCCGGGCATCACCGTATTTTTCCTTAATTTCTAAAAGTTCCTGACGGATTACCCCTAAAAGTACCCTCTCATCGGCTAAAATTGAGTTAAAATATTCTATCTTCTTAATTAATTCCCGGTACTCTTCATCAATTTTTTCCCGCTCTAAGGCAGTTAGTCTTTGAAGCCGCATATCGAGGATGGCCTGAGCCTGTTTTTCGGTAAGTCCAAAACGGCTCATTAATCCCTCCCGAGCGGTATCCACATCTTTGGAGCCGCGGATGATTTTTATAACCTCATCCAAGTTAGCAAGGGCAATTTTCAACCCTTCCAAAATGTGTGCCCGCTCTTCGGCTTTATTTAAGTCATACCGGGTTCGTCGCGTTACAACATCTTTTTGATGCTCCAAGTAGTAAAAAAGAATTTCCTTTAAATTTAAAATCCTGGGTTGATTGTCCACCAGCGCTAACATGATAATACCAAAGGTATCCTGGAGCTGAGTATGTTTAAAGAGCTGATTTAAAACAACCTGGGGGTTAGCATCCCGCTTTAATTCAATAACAATGCGCATACCCTTTCTGTCCGATTCATCCCGTAAATCCGCAATTCCATCGATTTTCTTATCCCGGACCAGCTCGGCAATCTTTTCAATAAGCTTGGCTTTATTAACCTGGTAGGGAAGCTCGGTAACAATGATCGCTGTTTTTCCTCCGCTTAATTTTTCAAAAGTGGTTACCGCCCGAACTTTAATCGTTCCCCTACCGGTAGTATAAGCCTGCCTAATTCCCTGCCGGCCCATAATCTTACCGCCCGTCGGAAAATCGGGACCTTTGATGATTTTCATAAGCTCCCCGATTTCCACTTCCGGGTCATCAATCATTTTCACAACCCCGTCGATTACTTCTCTTAAATTATGGGGCGGAATGTTGGTGGCCATACCCACCGCAATTCCGGAAGAACCATTGACCAAAAGATTGGGAATCCTGGACGGCAGTACTACCGGCTCCTTGGTCGAATTATCGTAGTTCGGCATAAAGTCAACGGTTTCCTTGTCAATATCCCGCAGCATCTCCACCGTTATTTTTGCCATGCGGGCCTCGGTGTAACGCATTGCCGCAGCACTATCACCGTCTACCGAACCAAAGTTACCGTGTCCATCAATTAAGGGATAGCGGGTGGAAAAATCCTGGGCCATTCGTACCATGGCATCGTAAACCGCGACGTCACCGTGAGGGTGGAATTTCCCCAAAACCTCCCCCACGATGTGCGCCGATTTACGGTGGGGTTTGTCGGGAGTCATCCCCAAAATATGCATGGCATATAAAATACGCCGGTGAACGGGCTTTAACCCATCGCGGACATCGGGTAAAGCCCGACCGACAATTACACTCATGGCATAATCCAAATAACTTGACTTCATTTCCTCTTCCAATTTAACCGGCAAGACCTTCCCAATACTAAACAAAATAAATCACCTCAAAGTTAAGAATTAAATATCCAGATTCCGGACAAGTTTGGCGTTCTTTTCAATAAATTCCCGCCGCGGTTCAACTTTATCGCCCATTAAAATGGTGAAAATCTCATCAGCTTTTGCTGCATCTTCCAGGGTAACTTTTAAAATAGTCCTTGTCTCGGGATTCATCGTAGTTTCCCAGAGCTGTTCCGGGTCCATTTCTCCAAGACCTTTGTATCTTTGAATGGTAACGCCTTCCCGGCCTATCTCGTTTAAATATCTTTCCAGTTCATCGTCACTGTACAGGTACTTTTCTAACTTCCCTTTTTTTACCTTATAAAGTGGAGGTTGGGCAATATAAACGTAACCGTTTTCTATTAACGGTCTTAAGTACCGGTAAAAAAAGGTTAAAAGAAGGGTTCTAATATGCGCCCCGTCGACATCGGCATCGGTCATGATAATTAACCGGTGGTAACGGGCTTTTTCAATATCAAAATCTTTATCAACCCCAGTACCTAATGCGGTAATCATCGCCCTTATTTCTTCATTGGCCAAAATTTTATCAAGCCTCGATTTTTCCACATTTAAAATCTTACCTCTAAGCGGCAGGATTGCCTGAAATCTTCGGTCCCTTCCCTGCTTGGCCGAACCTCCCGCTGAATCCCCCTCTACCAAATAAAGCTCGCAGAGGGAAGGATCCTTTTCCGAGCAATCGGCGAGTTTCCCGGGAAGGGTGTTGGATTCCAGGGCAGTTTTCCTGCGGGCAAGCTCCCGGGCTTTTCTTGCCGCTTCCCGGGCCCGAGCTGCCCGGATTGCATTTTCAATTAACTTCTTTCCTACTGCAGGATTTTCTTCCAGGTAAGTGGAAAGGTAATCGGAAACAATACTATCGACAATGCTGCGAACTTCCGTATTTACCAGCTTTGTTTTTGTCTGACCTTCAAATTGCGGATCCGGTACTTTTACGCTGATAATCGCCGTTAATCCTTCCCTGATGTCTTCCCCCTGGAGGGAGAGGTTGTTTTCTTTAATTAAGTTGTATTTTTTCGCATAATCGTTTATCACCCGGGTAAGGGCTGTTTTAAAGCCAATTTCGTGGGTTCCACCTTCGGTAGTGTTGATGTTGTTGGTAAAGGACAGGATATTTTCCGAAAAAGAGTTGCAGTATTGCAGGGCCACTTCCACAACTACTTCGTCTTTTTCTTTTTCAAAATAAATAATTTTGTGAAGAGGCTCTTTATTTTTATTTAAATATTTTAAGTAATCCTTTATACCGCCCGAATGCTCAAAAATTTCTTCTTTATTAATCCTCTCATCTTTTAAAATTATTTTGACGTTTTTATTTAAATAAGATAGTTCCAAAAGCCTTTTCGCTAACGTATCGTAGTTAAATTCCACCGTTTCAAAGATTTCGGCATCGGGTTTAAAAGTAATAATTGTTCCGGTAGACTTACTTTTGCCAATAATTTTCAATTCCGTAATCGGCTCGCCTCTGGAAAATTTTTGGTAATAGAGGTTACCATCTCTCTTTATCCTAACTTCAAGCCACTCGGAAAGGGCGTTTACTACCGATACCCCAACGCCGTGCAATCCTCCGGATACTTTGTATCCTCCACCACCAAATTTTCCGCCAGCGTGAAGCATGGTTAAGACAACTTCTACCGCCGGTTTCCCCACTTCCGGATGGATATCAACGGGGATGCCTCTACCGTTATCAGCTACGGTAATACTCCCGTCTTTATGAATAATAACTTCTATACGATTACAAAACCCGGCCAAAGCTTCATCGATTGAGTTATCCACTACTTCATAAACCAAGTGGTGTAAGCCCTTTTCGTTGGTGCTACCGATATACATCGCCGGTCTTTTTCTTACACCTTCTAAACCTTTTAAAACCTGAATTTCCTCGGCGCCATATTTAATTCCGTTTTTTTCTAATTCCATATAAAACCTCCATTTTTAAATATCCTCATCTTATTTATTATAACATAAAAATTAAAACTGCAGCAAAGCTGCAGTCTGGACGAAATAATGTTAACGGCAATCTTCTTCTTCGTAAAACAATTCCAGGTTTTCCCACCGTTTTTTTAAGGTAAGGGAGGAAATTTGCGTAAGAAAAATTTTATTGTTGGTTAAAACCAACGACTTAAATGGTTCTTCACCAATTTTTTCTACCGGAAGTTTAAACGAAAAATGGCTTAAAAGTCTACCATAATCCTTGGCAGAAAAGGTTTCAATATCGAAAATTCCAATAACCTCTTTCCCCGGTACCACAACATCGCTTCCCAAGTGTAAAAACATCTTATTCCTCCTAAGATACTTTTCCATTTTCGATGAAAACTACCTGATGGTAATTTTTTAAATCAATGGGTTCGGTAGCAGTTATAAATACCTGATCACTGTACTTTAAGAAAAAACCTTCAAGGGCCTCTCTTTTTTCTTTATCAAATTCACTATAAAGGTCATCTAAAAGTACTACCGGTTTTTCTCCCGAAACCTTTGCCATATATACCGCCTGAGAAAGTTTAAATAACAAAAGTGCGCCTTTTTTTTGGCCTTGAGAGCCAAATATTTTTAAATCTCTTCCGTTTACGTAAAAATTTAAATCATCCCGATGAGGTCCAAACAAAGCCTGCTTTTTGTCTTTTTCTTCGGTATATTTTTGCTTTAAAAGCTCAAAAATTTTTTCTTTATCATCTGCCCCGGAGGTTTTATAAGAAGCCTCGATTTTCCCGGGTAAAAACCTTAATTGAGCATTTAGTTCATTTATTATATCATTTAAAATCTTTAAACACTTTTCCCTTTCCTTGATAATTTCTGCACCAAACTCCGCTAACTTATAATTCCAAGCCTCAATTAAATTATCCACATTCCATACCTGTTTTAAAAGAGCATTTTTATTGGTTAAAACTTTTTGGTAATAAATTAAATTTAAAAGATATGTTTTACTAGTTTGCGCTAAAAATAAATCTAAAGCTTTTCTTCGATTTGCCGGAAATCCAAAAAAAATCACCGGCTCATCCGGGGTAAATAACACTCCCTTAAGATTTCCCAAAATACTGCTAAAGCTTTTTTGTTTTTGGCCGTTTTTTAAAAAAAACTTACCTTTTACCGAGTATTCCACCCCTAAAGTTGTTTTTTGGCCGTTTTTACTGATTTTTGCTCCTATTTGAAAGCTTTCCGCTCCAAAACGGATCAAAGAATTATCTTTTCCGCGAAAAGACTTACCGATTACCAAATAATAAATCGCTTCAATCAAGTTTGTCTTACCCTGACCGTTGGCCCCATAAATTAATATCTTCCCCGGAGAAAAATCTATTAAAAGTTCCTCGTAATTGCGAAAATTTAAAAGCTGGAGTCGGTCGACAAACACGTTACCGCTCCTCTGCTTCCACAATCAATACAGGGCCTCCGGCTATTTCCACCCGGTCACCGGGATATATTTTTTTCTTTCGCCGGGTTTCAACCACGCCATTTACCAAAACCATGCCACTTTTTATCATTTGTTTGGCTTGGCCACCGGTCATGGCGATATTTGCCCATTTTAATAAAGAGTCTAACTCAATATATTCCGTGTGGATGTAAACTTTTTCCATAACACCACCTATGAAGGTCTAACCGGGAGTACCAAACAGAGATAGTTCTCATCGTTAACCGGTTTTACCACTCCTGGATTTAGTGGCCCGGTTAGACTTAAATAAATTTCCTCCGTTTCTAAAACTTTTAAAACATCAATTAAGTACCGCGTATTAAAAGCTACGGTAAACTCTTCCCCCTCTAACGATATCGGTAATTCTTCCCGGATAGAACCGGACTCGGACTGGCTTGTAATAATCATGTTTTCCCTTTCCAAATAAAATTTGGCAACGGGAGTTTTGTCTTTATCCCGCGGAAGTAACGCTGCCCTTTCCAGCGAGTCCAAAAAATATTTTTTATTTATGAGAATGTTAGATTTAAAAGCGGTGGGTATTACCTGTTGATAATTGGGAAACTGTCCTTCAATTAAGCGGGATGTAAGTTTAATACCGTTTCCAGAAAATTCTACCTGCCCTTCGCTTATTTTTATTAACAGTTCGTCAACGGTACCAAAGATTCTTACTGCCTCGTGTAAGGTTCTGCTGGGAATGATCACATTAATATTTTTGCCGGTGTCTTCTCTTTTAATAAACGTTTTTCTAAAGGCAAGCCGGTGAGTATCACTGGCTACTAACCTAAGTTCCTGACCGACTATTTCAAATAAAACTCCGGTAAATACCGGTCTTGATTCATCGGTTCCCGTGGCAAACAGAACTTGTTTAATAAAGGTGGAAAATTCTTCCCCGCTTATATAAAAGCTTTCACCATCAATAACTTCTTCATTTTTAGGAAACTCCTCCGGCCGGTAAGTGGCAACCGATACTTCCGATGCACCGTATTTTATTACGCATTTTCCTTCATTTGGCAGGTATTCAAACATTAACTCCGTTTCCGGAAGTTTTTTAATTATATCTCCAAGGAACTTTGAAGCAAGGACCACGCTGCCTCCCTCAATTATCTTTGCCGGAAAGGAAGTCTCAACGGACATTTGTAAATCGGTGGCCGTCAGGGTAATGGTGCTATTTTGTTCGTTAGCTTCAAAAAGAATACCGGTTAAAACAGGAAATGGGCTTTTAGTGGAAACTGCTTTTTGCGCTAAAGAGATATTTTCGGAAAGAATGGAAGTTGGGCAGGTAAACTTCATTCCTTATCCTCCTTTTAAAACTGATTGTAAAGTCGTAGTAATAATCAGGTTTGTGGATATTGTGGAAAACTTAAAAAAACATCTTTAAAAATTAAACTATCCACTTGTGAATAAGCTGTTTAAAAACAAAAATTTTATACACAAAATTAAAAAAGAGAAGACGTTTTGACCTAAAGTTTAAATTTTATGTTAAAAATTATTCATCAGGCTTTGTGGATTTGTTCGGTAAGCTGCCTTATTACGGTTTTTAAGTTTGGATCTGATTGGAGGTCTTGTTGAATTTTTTCGTGCGCATGAATGACGGTGGTGTGGTCCCGGCCGCCAAATTCCTCACCGATCTTTGGCAGGGAGGCATCCGTAAGCTCCCGGCATAAGTACATAGCAACCTGACGGGGAAATGCCACCGACTTGGTTCGTTTTTTGGCTTTTAAGTCGTCTACGGTCAAGCCATAAAAGTTGGCTACCACCTGTTGAATTAAGGGAATAGTTATGGGTTTAACGTGATTTGATGGAAGTAAGTCTTTTAATGCTTTTGCTGCCAAATCGACGGTAATTGGCTCGCCGTGCAGGCCGGCATAGGCCACAACCCGAATTAAGGCTCCTTCTAATTCCCGAATATTAGAAACAATCTCATTAGCGATGAAATTTAAAACCGCATCATCTACATGAAGATTATCCAGCTGGGCTTTTTTTCGAAGAATAGCAATTCTCGTTTCCAAATCCGGAGGTTGAATATCGGTAATAAGACCCCACTCAAACCTTGATCTTAAACGATCCTCTAATGTTGAAAGTTCTTTGGGAGTACGGTCACTGGATATGACGATTTGTTTATTAGCTTCGTATAAAGCGTTGAAGGTATGGAAAAACTCTTCCTGAGTTCGTTCTTTTTTCTCTAAAAACTGTATATCATCTATTAGTAAAACGTCTATGCTCCGATATTTGTTTCTGAATTCTTCGGTTGTGTCATCCTTGATTGAGTTTATCAAATCATTGGTGAACTTTTCGGTGGTGACGTACGCTACTTTCATTTCCGGCTTATTTTTCAAAATGTAATGGCCGATAGCATGCATGAGGTGGGTTTTACCCAGGCCAACGCCACCGTAGATAAAAAGTGGATTATACGCTTCAGCGGGAGACTCGGCTACTGCAAGACAGGCGGCGTGGGCAAAACGGTTGGAGTTACCCACCACAAACGTTTCAAAGGTATACTTGGGATTTAAGGTAAAAAAGATTCCTTCCTCCAGAAATTTGCTTGGTTTTTTGGGTGAATTTTTCTTGCTTTTTGTTTTTCCTTCGCTATCCTCTATTGCCGATTCATTGGGGACGACCAGTTTAAAGTTAATGTCTTCATTGGTAATTAAGTTTAAAATATGTTTAATTAAACTGGCGTAGTGCTCTTCTAACCAATCTTTGGCAAATTTATTGGGAACCTCTACTAAAATGGTGTTTTCTAAGAATCCAAGGGGCCTGATACTTTTAATCCACATGTCCCAGCTTGGTTTGTTGACGTGATTTTTAAGTACTTCCATTACCTGTTCCCAAAGCTCTTCAACCGGATTTTTCAACATCATTACCCTCCCGAAATAAAAACGTCTATAAGGCATTAAAAACCAGGAAGGAAAAAATCCTACCTGGTTGATGTAAACATTATCCTAACAGTTTTTCCACAACTTATTCACAATTTGTGCATATCTTATTACAAAAAGTTATCCACAAGATGATTAATTCATTAAAATAATAGCATAACTAACGATAAACCTGCAATAATTATTTAAAAAGTTATTCAC